>JBARAJ010000242.1:0-1867 GCA_049791915.1 Candidatus Udaeobacter sp. | reverse complement strand
CGAAACGACAACAAGGACTATGTGCCAACGAATCGCTGGATGGTTTTCGGTCATCATTTCGCCGCCATTGCCGGACCCGGACCGTTGGTTGGCCCCGTGCTGGCTGCGCAATTTGGTTTTCTCCCTGGCACTCTCTGGATCTTGATCGGCGCGACTCTCGGCGGCGGTGTGCACGACATGATTGTTCTGTTCGCCTCGATCCGGCGCGGCGGAAAAACGCTGGGCCAAATGGTGAAGGAAGAAATCGGACCCGGTGTGGGTGTGCTCGCTCTCATTAGCGTGCTCGCTATCATGATTATTTTGCTCGCGGTTCTTGCGTTGGTCGTCGTCCAAGCACTGGCGCAGAGTCCCTGGGGCGTTTTCACGATTGCTGTGACCATTCCCATCGCGCTGATCATGGGCATCGCGTTGCGCACAGGAAAGGTAAGCGTTCTCGCGGTTACGATTTTCGGATTGCTCGGCCTGGCATTCGGCGTTTGGGGCGGACAATTTCTTGGCCATTTCCCGGCGATTGAAGCCTGGTTTCATCAGGACCAGAAATGGCTGGCGTGGGCAATCATGATCTATGGACTCGCCGCATCGATTTTGCCGGTTTGGATGTTGCTCACGCCGCGCGATTATCTCAGCACATTTTTGAAGCTTGGCACAGTGGCGTTGCTCGCAGTCGCGGTCGTGCTGATTAACCCGACCCTGCAAATGCCCGCTATTACAAAATTCATCGACGGCAGTGGCCTTGTCTTCGCCGGGCCGGTGTTTCCCTTCGTCTGCATCACTATAGCTTGCGGCGCCGTTTCCGGTTTTCACTCGCTCATTGCTTCGGGCACGACGCCGAAAATGATCAGGCGCGAGTCGCGCATACGCAGCATCGGTTACGGCGCGATGGTAACGGAAATGATGGTCGCATTGATGGCGATGATCGCGGCGTGTGTTTTGGAACCAGGAGAATATTTCGCGATTAACACAAAAGGAACGCCTGCCGAAGTAGTCGCTAAGGTTTCCGCAGTCGGCTTTCCAGTGACAGAACAAGAAATGAAGATTCTCGCCACGAACCTCGGCGAATCCACAATGTTTAATCGCGCCGGTGGCGCGCCGACATTTGCTGTCGGCATGGCACACATGTTCGCTCGTGTCTCTGCCAAGCCGACCGCGCTGGCGCTGTGGTATCACTTCGCCATCATGTTCGAGGCACTGTTCATTCTGACAACGATCGATGCCGGAACGCGGGTAGGTCGGTTTCTACTTCAGGACGTTCTGGGACACGTGTGGCGTCCGCTCGGCAACACACGTTCGTGGAGCGCAAACTTTCTGGCCAGCTTTTTGCTGGTTGCGGCATGGGGCTGGTTTTTGTATGAAGGCGTCATCGATCCCCTTGGCGGAATCAACTCACTTTGGCCGCTGTTTGGCATTGCTAATCAATTGCTGTCGGTAATCGCTCTTTGTCTTGGCACGACGCTTTTGATTAAAATGCACAAAGCGAAATATATCTTCGTCACACTTGTGCCGTTAGGCTTCATGTGCGCCGTCACTTTCTCGGCCGGTTACCTTAAAGTTTTTTCTTCCGATCCAAGACTTGGTTTTTTGAGCGGCGCGCGATCAGTTCTAAGCCAGGCATCGACGATGCCCGATCGAGTTAAGGCAGCTGAATTTGCGCGGCAGGCAGGTGTCTGGCGGTTTGATGCGCTCGTTGCCGTTTTCTTCCTCGTGCTCGTAGCGGCGATCGTGTTCGGCTCCGCGCGACAATGGTGGCAGCTCATTCGCGGAACGAAACGAATCGCTTTGCACGAAAACGAGTTTGTGCCGATTACGCCTGCGCAGTTGGCACAGTTTTAGATACGAAGTGTAGCGCATGCGTCTCGCTTGCGATTTC
>JBARAJ010000241.1:0-4790 GCA_049791915.1 Candidatus Udaeobacter sp. | reverse complement strand
AGAAACGACGATTTCTCGAGCGAATCGATGACCCGCTGAAAAACTGGAAGTTCTCGTCCAACGACGCCAATGAACGCGATTTTTGGGACGATTACATGGAAGCGTACGAACAAATGATTCAGGAAACAGCGACGAAAGAGGCCCCCTGGTATGTAGTGCCGGCGGACAACAAATGGTTTACCCGCGTTGTCGTCGCCGGGGCAGTTATCGAAACCCTCGACTCACTTGATCTGGCTTATCCAAAAGTGGATGAAGGAAAACTCAAGGAACTCGCCGCGGCGAAAAAGAAGTTGTTGAGCAAGTAGTCTCAGGCGCTGTGCAAAATGGTTTGGCCTTCGCGCAGCTAGATCTGTTTTGAATTGTCCGCGACCACTTCGCAGCTCACGACTATTCAGGTGATGTTGGCAACACCGAGACTGTTTTCCAATTGAAGGCAATGGCTAGCATGCGAAAGACAAAGCAACAGCCGATCGCCAGTAATGCTGCTGTTGTTGCCGGCATCTTGAAGTACAAGATAAGCAACGTAAACAGGCTTGCTGCAATTAAGGCGGCGAGCACGTAGAGCTGTCCCGGTTTGAACAGGAGCGGTTCGTCGCTTACCAGCACATCGCGCAACAGTCCGCCGCCGCAGGCAGTCACGATGCCGATCATGATCGCGGTCACAATCGGGAGCTGGGCGTTGAGCGCGTGCTCAACACCAACGACCGCGTAACAACCCAACCCAAGCGCATCGGCAAACAGAAAGGCAGGTTGTAAACGAGCGATGTGATTGCGAAACAAAGCCGCGGCAATACAGCCGATAATAACAACAGCAAGATAACGCCCATCGCTTATCGCAAGGGGCGGTCCGTGTTGAATGAAGATGCCGTCGCGAATCAAACCGCCGCCCACTCCGGTCACCAGCGCCAGCACGAACAAGCCGATCACGTCATAGTGCCGGCGAATCGCGAGCAAGGCGCCGGTCATGGCGTAGAGGCATGTCGCGCTTAGATCGATGTAAATCGGAAGTGTGAAATGGCTGCTCATATCAAGGCATGCTCGCTGGTCGTCGCGCGCAGCCCGGATGAAGATGAATGCCCACGAGGTGAGGCCGCGCTCCAGATGTCCGAAATCGAGCTAATGAAGGCTTTCAACATCTGGAGAATCGAAAAAGGGCGTATCACGCGGGTGCCGGTGCTGTTCTGACGAACGATCGGATGCGCAGCCAGCGAGAAGAAGCACTGAAGACATAAAGAGTAAGGTCGCTGTTCTCACGGTCCCCAAAGAATCCCTAACGCCCCACCCCATGAAGGCACGGCACCACCTACGTCATCATGGCAACCAAGACTGGCCCCCATGCCGTCAGCACGATATTGCCAATCGCGTAGGGCACGGTGTAGCCCAGAGCCGGGAGGTCACTATCTGCCTCTTCCTGGACCGCGCGAAGCGCAGCGGTGATCGTCCCTGCGCCGCAACAAGCACCCAGGACAATCACGGGGTTCATCCTCAACACATAACGACCGAACAAGATAGACACCGCGTGCGGTAGAATCGCGATCACAAGACCGACGAAGACGAGGCTGATCCCCGACTTCTGGAGTCCCGAAAAGAAGCTGGGCCCCGCAGCAAGCCCAACGCAGGCCATGAAGACGGTCAAACCCACCGTGTCGAAAATCCACATGGCGGACCCTGGGATCCGGCCAAATGTTGGGTGAACGGCGCGCAACCAGCCAAATATCAGACCCATAATCAGCGCGCCACCGCTGGCGGTGAGCGTGAGCGGCAGCCCGGCCACTGTAAGGGTGAGCAATCCCATGAAGCCGCCGAGGACAATCCCCAAACCGACGAAGATCATGTCCGTCATCACGGTCTGGCGATCGGCATAGCCGAGCTCCTTTGCCGCGCGCGCGACGTCGCGCGTAGCTCCGACGAGAGTGAGTACGTCGCCCCGCTCCACCCGCGTCGCGGGAGAGAACGGCATCGGCTCGCCAGTCCTGGTCAGCTTCTTCAAAAACACCCCTCGGGCGAACTCCAAGGCCGCCAGATCTGTCAGAGTTTTGCCGACGAAAGACTTGTTGGTGATCACCACGTCGAGCACGTCAATCGGAAAACTCAAGAGTTCCTTGTCATCTACTTCGGCTCCGATCTCTTCCCCGCGGGCCGTATGCAGTTCCGAACGCGTCAGGACCGCGATGACGTCACCCTCGCGAACAACCATGTCTGGCTCAGGTTCGACGATCTTGCCCTCCCTGCGGATCCGGGAGATGAAGACGCGAGCTTCTTTGGGGCGCGCCTCTAGTTCGGCCACATTCCGATTGATCAAATTCGGGTTCGTGACCTGATACGCGCGAACCGCCAGGGCCTGGTAGGCTGACAGCGTCTCCGGCTCGCCACCGCCCGAGGCTGCGATCTTCGCACGGAGTTTTCGGGCTTCCTCCTTCAGGTTAACGCGCATCAGCTTCGGACCCACGTTCGGGAGAAACCAGACGATGAACGCCGTGCCGACAAGATAAGTGACGGCGTAGGCTACCGGGATGTTATTAATCAGGTTCGTTTTGTCCGCGTCCGGTATGCTGGCCACGCGATTGATGGCATCGCTGGCGGTTCCGATGACGGTCGATTCCGTGAACGCGCCGGCAAGCATACCAGCTGCCGTGCCCACGTCGTAACCGAGGAGTTTCGCAGCGGTATATGCGGCGATCAGGCATGTGATGCAGAGGACGAGCGTGATGGCAAGCTGCGGCAACGCGTCCTTCTTCAGCGCGCGGAAGAACTGGGGTCCCACCTTGTAGCCGGTAGTGAAGAGAAAGAGATCAAAGAAGACATACTTTACCACGTTGGGAACCTGGATGTTCATTTGCCCGATCGCCACTCCCGCAAGCAGCGTGCCCACGGCGGTGCCCAGGCTAAACGTACCGATCTTAAGGCGACCGATAAAGAAGCCGATCGCCAAGGTTAAGAAGACCGCAAGTTCCTGGTGCTCCCTAAGGGCGTTAGTGAGATAACTCATGATGGGACTGCCTTTCCAACGTATGGTTGTTGATTACAAGAGTGGCAGGAAGTGATCGACGTTTCTAGATGTTAGTCGGCTTGTTAGAACTTGACCACGTAGTTAAAAATCGCGCGGAAATCGGTAAGGTTGTGGACATCCCCTCCAAACTGCTGGACGACCGCATAGCGCAGGCGTAGCGACAAGCCCTCAAGAGCGCCCTTTTTGGGGCCCCACTGGAGATTCGCATCGAACTCGTTCTGCCGAAACTGCCCCGCTAGGTCTGGATCCGTGCCAAACACCGCCAAGGCATAGGCGCTCAGCCCGTCGACCCAAGGGAAGTCATAGCCAGCCCGGAGAAGAAACGCGCCCTCACCGTCTCGATTGAAGTCTTGAACCTGAACACTGGTATAGCCCGGATAGCCGCTCCACGGATTTTGCAGATTGGCAGTCCCCCAGGCTTGGGTGAAAGCCGCGGTAAACAGCGCGTTCTTGATGGGCAGTTCTACCTTGACGCCGAATTGATGGCCCGAGAAACTGTGACCCTGGAGAAGGTTTTCGCCGACACTACCCTGATCCACGTACTGGCCGGCGAACCTCAGCTTCCAGTCGGGGGCAAGCGAGAGTTCGAAACCCGTTTGGGCATACGCGATATTGATAACGTCGTCACAATAATACTCGATCGCACCGATGTTAAATTTCCCTTTCTCGTAGAGGGCTCCGGCTGACCACACGCCGTGCTGAATATCAGCGCCCGCGTCTTGTGCCATCGAGACAAATTCGCTGTCATTTTGCGATTTGATTGCGTAAAAATAGCCGGCTCCGTACTTGATCGACGCTACGTCCTCGGCCGGGGTTGGCGACGGGACCGCGACCTCCTTTCCATCTTTGCTAAGGCCGATGCCATCGTCCGCCGTCACGGTGGCGTCGCTGCTGCTCGTGCCAAGCTTGAAGCGACCCTGCAAAACAGCCGCCTCAAACGTGTTTGGTGTCATGCGCGTGTCGTTACGGTTGATGAAAGGCGTGTCGTAGCCCTTGGCTCCGACGGTAATGCCAACGTCCTTGTTGATCCGGAGTTCCGTGTAGAACTCGCCCATGACCGTATACTCATTCTGCCCCGGCGCCAGGAGGCCGGTTCCATCCCTGTCGTCAGGGGCATATATCGGATTGGAAGTGTAAACCGTCGCTCCGAACGCAACATGGTCGAGAAAGTAACCGGTCTTTACTCCCAGCCATCCGCCGATGGCCCAGGCCTGTTTCTCTGCTCCACTGAAGTCGCTGCGATCGAAATAGAAGCTGCGCAAGTTGAATTCGAACTTTGTATCTTTGAGGGCCTGTCGGCGCTTTTCCAAGCGCCATTCGCGCCAGTCAAATGACTCATCGAGGGTCGACGCGCCTTGGTTGGTAGATGTTAGCGCGCTGTCTGTGGGAGCGACCTCCGTGACCGTTAGGACGGGAGGGGCTTGCGTCAGCGCCAGGGTGAGATCAAGCGGTGCGGCCATCCACATGTCTGTCTCGCTTTCCTGCTGGCCGAGGGCGGTACCTGTGCTGCTCAACACCGCCAGTAATGCCACTGCGGTACATAAGTAGTAACGAAGAAAAGTTCGTATACTCATAACGGTTTGCTGGTGCTGACCTTCACCGGACCCTGCTTGCATTGGCTTTCTCCCGGCAAGGGGTAATATTTTTTTTAGCTTTCTCTCCTTTCTATTTGCGACAGCAGCATCACGAAGTAACCGAACTAGCGTTTCGGGCCTGCCGGAGCAGTCTTGCCGGTAGCTGCCTCATAAGCCTGCCTGTATCCGCGCGCGATGGCGCGCAC
>JBARAJ010000240.1:0-22765 GCA_049791915.1 Candidatus Udaeobacter sp. | reverse complement strand
CTACTACATCCGGCATTACTCACTCAAGCTGGATGCCATGATCGTGCTGAAAACGTTATACACGATGCTATTCGGCAAGGGACGGTAAACACCGGATTTCGGCGGTTATCGGTTACAAGTTAATTAGTAGTGTCGCGTCGATAGTTTCGATACTCTCACGAAATGAGGACAGTTAGCTTAACGGCAATCCGGATTTTTGAAGATTTGGAATGCTTGAATCGATGCCGAGTGTTGCGATTATTTGTGGCCAAACAAGGCGTTCCGGTTCTGCCCTGGGGAGGAGCGCTGTCGCCACAGCTGTTGAGTCTGACGTGTGGCATCTGCGGCTGACCTCGGAGCCCGTGATTTCCCTTTTCTTTCGCAGCGCATCACGCTGGATTTTCTTCGGCGCCCTGGTCTATGCGCCGTGGGCGTATGGCGCCACAACATCTGAAAGCATCCAAATAACGAATTGGGTGTTACTCGCTGCACTCGTTCTCTGGGCCGTTGAGTTGCTTGTTAGTAGGCGAGCGCCTCGATTTCCACGGCTTTTGTTCTTTTTGACCGCGGCTTTGATCTGCGTGGGCGGCTGGATGGTCTTCAACGCGAAGTCAGTCTATGACTCGGATTTTGCCGTTTTTGTGCCGCTACACAACTTCGCGCCGCCTGTGGCCGGCTCTGTTGACTACCCGATCAGCGTTGCGTGGATGATCCGAGGTGCTTGGATCCTCGGGATAATCTTGTTTGTCGCAGATCTTTCTCAAAGCAACCGATGGTTGCTTCGCTTGTGGTATGTGATTGGTCTGGTCGGCGGCTCGATAGCATTCCTCGGTTTGCTCCAGAAAGCCACCGGCGCGCAGGCGATCTTCTGGCAACAGCCGCCGGCGAACCTTGGGCTGCGAGTCAGCACTTCCTTTGCAACATATTTTTATCACGGTAATGCCGGGGCATTCTTAAACCTGGTGTGGCCATTGAGTGCAGGACTAGTTATCCGGGCCTTTGCCAGCGGATCTCATCCGTGGATGCGCGCGATGTGGACGAGCGTTTTTCTCATAACCATAGCCGCGGTGCTAGCGAATACGTCGCGCATGGCTCAACTGATTGCGCTCCTGTTGCTGGTTGTGATTTGCGTGCAATTTGGACCATCGCTTCTTCGCAAGCTATCGGGCGGTAAAAGCGTCGCTTTTGCAGGAGCGCTTGCCATTGGCTTAGCGCTGATTGCGCTCGCGCAGGCGGTACATCTCGAGCAACCGCTAAAGCGCTGGCAGACGGAGAGCCAACGGATTTCCACGGATGCCCGGTGGCGCGCTTCCCGTGTGGCAATGCGCGCTGTGCCCAACGCGGGGCTTTGCGGATTCGGGCCAGGCACGTTTCGCGTTGTATTTCCAACATACAATCGCACCGGGAGCGACCAGGTGCCCGGGACCTGGAGATTTTTGCACGAGGATTACCTGCAGACCCTGCTGGAATGGGGCTGGATCGGAGGAATCCTTTGGGCGCTGCTCTTCTTCGGAGGAATAACAGTCGGGATTCGTAGTTACAAAGAGCACGCCAGGCGGGAGTGGACGCCGCGAAGACGCGTGCTGCAGCCGTTAGTGATCATAGCGCTCATGGGAGTGGCGCTGCACGCGCTGGTCGATTTCCCAGTTCAGATCGAATCGATCCAGCTGTATGTGGCAACCTATCTGGGTCTTTGCTGGGGAAGCATGCTCTGGAAGGACCACGGATTGCGAACGACCGAACACGCGGACCGCAGCGCGAGTTGGCACTCTGCTACGTGAGCGGCGCCGTAGTGCTCGCCTCTCTACGCACCGTTGCCTTCGTGGTCCGGCTTGGATCCGCGATCGTAGCTATAGCCGCGAGAATACGCTCCCTCTTCTTTGCCATAACCGTGCGAAGCATAATAATAATAATAGCCGACTCCGCGACTCAGCCGCAATCGATTCAAGACCAGACCCGCCGGGCGAATTCCCGATTTTGCCAGCAAAGTAATCGCGCGGCGAACTGCTGGACGCGGTGTTTTTGCCGCCCGAACAACAATGCACACAGTTTGGACGTGTGGCATCATGAGGAGAGTATCACTGACTGCTAGTATCGGTGCGCTATCGACCACGACGCGATCAAACAGGGTTGCAGCCTTGGCAATCAGTTGTCCGAAGAACGGGCCGGCGAGAATCTCAGCGGGATTGGGCGCGCGCCGTCCTCCTGCGAGGACAAACAGCTCGCCTCCCGTCGCGGCGAGAATGTTTTCCGTCACCTCAATGCTCTCATCGACGAGCTGGATTTCTCCGGCGGGAATCTGGCGCGCCGCGGAGGCCACGTCCGCTTCACCAACCAGGCAATCCGTCACTCCCGGCGCGCTGTCTTCATCGGAATTATTTCGCGCATCCCGGAACCGGAAAATCTTGTGCACGTTTGGCCGACGGAGGTCGCCGTCGATCAGGAGCACGCGATAACCCTGCTGGGCCAGTGCGAGCGAATAATTGGCGCTTGTGAAACTTTTCCCTTCGTTAGGGACAGCACTGGTAAAAAGCGAAACTTTTCGCTCGGCTTCCGGACCCAGGAGAGAAAGTGCAGCGCGCAAATTGCGGAACGCTTCCGCCGCCGGACTTTCAGGGGTTTCCACCACGACGCGATAGTTCGAACTTCTGAAAGCTTTGCTTCGTCGTTTCAGCCGGCTAACGGGCCCCTCATCAGTCGTATCGGGAACAGCCGCAAAAACAGGCAGACCGAGCGTGCTTTCTGCCTGGTCCACAGTCTTGATGGAACGGTCCAGCGCATCGACTCCAAAAACCAACGCCAAACCGACAGCGAGGCCTCCAAGCAGGCCCAGCAGAATGGTTCTCGAAGGTCGAGGACTAATAGGAAAATTCGGAAGCGGGGAATGCTCAATCACACTCACTGCATTCGCCTTGACGTCTTTTGCCAAGTTCGTGTCTTTTATCTGGCGAAGCACGCTTTCGTACAACGCACGATCGGTTTCGGCTTGGCGCGCCAATTCCTGATAGCCGATCGCGGTGCGGTTGAGGTTGACCGCGACGCCCTGCTGGGCTTGCAAAGCTTGTTGCAAGCTAGCCTCTGTCGCTTTCGTTTGCTCGATCATACTGCGCAGAAGCGGAGGCTGCAGGAAGACCGCTTGACGGAGTTTGTCTTTCGCCTCGGCCAGCGAGGCCTTTGCCGCCATCATTCTGGGGTGCTTGTCTTTGTATCGTAGCGCGAGGGTGGTGATTGCCGCTTCAATTTGTATAATATTGCCGCGCGCGGCAGTCACCATTGGGGCGGAAGAGATACTCGGAATCGCGAGCAACGCGTCGATATTATTGCCGATCTGATCCACTTGCTGGAGCTGGCCTTCGAGACGAATTTGATCAGACCTCGCTGCGGCCAATTTGGTGTTTATGTCTTGCAGGTTGTCCTCTACCAAGCCGCCCTTAGATCCGCCAGACCCCTGTGAGCCCGTCGCGGCTGTGCCGCCGCCGAGTTGGAGAGCATCTGGATTTTTTGCCTTGTATTCGTTGGCAGCCGCCTCAGTTTTTTGGAGGTTCCTCTTCAATCGCTCTTCTTCTTCCAACAAATAACGCAAGGCTTCCTCGCTCGATGACGCGCGGCGCTCGATTGAGTTGCGGATGTACTCTCGACCGACTGCTTCGGCGAGACGCTGTGCCGTGGCTGGATCGCCGTGCGTCACGTACAAATCGATCAAGCGCGTGCCACGGCGGATCACCGGATGCACCATACCGGCCATTGCTCGACCCAACGCTTCTTCGAGCGGCGTAAACGTCGTGACGTCACTGGCGTTCTGCGTCTTGTCGGCAGCCTGCGACGGTTCCGCGCGTTCTGTCGTGCTGGAATTCTTGTCGGCGACGACACTCTGGCCCAGAAGAGCGCGTCC
Organism: Candidatus Udaeobacter sp.; assembly: GCA_049791915.1. Taxonomy (GTDB): domain Bacteria; phylum Verrucomicrobiota; class Verrucomicrobiia; order Chthoniobacterales; family UBA10450; genus Udaeobacter. The sequence continues at coordinate 18,894 of JBARAJ010000240.1, read as the reverse complement.
ACCGTCCTGCGCCAAACCTTCGGAGCGTGCGACCCGCGCAAGAAGTGTTTGGTTAGTGAGATTCTGTTCGATCGTTCGGAGCGCCTCCCCGCTGGCCAGAAACATCGAGCGCGTCCGCGTCGTCAAATCGTTCGTTGGGACAAAACTCGGCTCCTGAAATTCCACTTCCAAAACCGTGTGGGCTTGATAAAGCTTCGGCGTCCGCGCGAGGTTACCCAACGCAAGGAACAGGCCAGCCAAAACGCAAATCGCTACGATCCAAATACGTTCGAGGAAAGAATGCCAATACCGGCGAAAATCGAACACGTTTAGTCCGTCGGCGTGTTCTGCTGTCAAAGGCGCGCCTGGTTTGTCGGAATTGGGCGCAACGGTCGCTCCCCTCAGAGATTGGGCAGGGTCAATCACGGCAAAATGCTGGCTGGAACCTTACACCAAGAAGTGCGTTCGCAAAGGCGAAGGCGGAAGAAATTTCGGCTAAAAAATACTTTCGCCGACGTTGATGGTATCACCCGGCAGGACGAGAAAACCTCCGCCCTTTCCCTTGGTGAAGCGCTTCGCATTAACCTTGAAAGTCTGATCGCCGCTGGCGTTTTGTCGTCGCACGGTTATTCTTTCCGGCGAGGCGATGCGCGTATATCCACCAGCCAACGCGACCGCCTCCAGTAGATCGATACCCTCCGGGCTGCTCTCAGGCATCTCGATGCTGCCGGGGCGATTTACCTGACCCAAAATCGAAAAGTGCCGTTTTGCGTAGCTGAGAAGCATGACGTTGATCTTCGGGCTGACCAGATAATCGCGGCTGTACAGCTCCGTGAGTTTTGAAACTGCCTGCGTCAGAGTCAGTCCTGCCAAATGGATCGACCCCAGTAATGGCACGCTCAAGTTGCCCTCCGGGTTCAACCGTCCGTTTGTGCGCAGATCGTCTTCACCATAAACCTCGACCGCCACGCCGTCGCTAGGACTCAAAATGTAACCCGCCGGCGCGCTCACTCCGCCGGTTAATGGGGACGTCGAGGCGGCCGCTCGCGATGGAGAGGTGGCGGCGGCCTGGGACGCGGCCGTCCCCGGCATGGTTTGGGCCAACATGAACCCTGGCAGCGACAACGCGAGTGCAATCGCCAACCATCCCTCTATCCCAGCTCCCAAAGGATTCAAACCCTGTTTAAAACCTGAGCGTCGCCCGAACGCCGACCTGATTATCCTCCCAACTGAAGAAATCTTCGTTGCTGCTGTCCTCGCGGTGCAGGTAATATACACCGGCGCTCAGCCACCTGTTAATTAGCACGTCGACCGACGGTTCGATAAACCAGTAGTTGTCATTCCGTGTCGCATTGACGTCTCGGTCAGTGGCAAAGTAATCCGAGTTTTCATACCCGGCGCCCAAGCCCAAATAAATGCGCCGAAATAAACGCTGCTGAAACCGGCCCGCAACGTATGTGGTCGCAAAATCCTGGTTGGCGACGTACCCGGAATTGTAAATCGTCCGGCCGGCCGCCAGCGAGAGACTGGTACCGCTGAAGGGATAATAAGTTGCCCCGACTTCAAACACCGGTGTGTCGTACGTATTGCGGTTACCGTCGAACTGGCGGAACTCAACGCCTGCGGAAGCATACAAGCCTAGTTTGGCTGTCACCTCATAATTAAGGCGCACGTTTATCTGCTCGAAACTCTGGTCAGTACTTGGAGAATCCACCCAATCGTACCCGAATGTGCCGCCAATACCCACCGATAGCTTGGGCGTCCAATTGTAGTAAACATAAAGGCCGCCATAAATAGTGTAGTCACTAATGTTACCGTCACCGAGATAGGCATAAATCGGGGCACCAAACTCGCCCTGCAGGGATATTTTCTCGGTCAATTGATAGTTTGCCGTCAAGCGCGTGTAGGACCAGTTCATCCGCGTGGGCCCGCTTGCGTCGGTGTTTGCCCACAGGCCTGTCGTATCGAAGAAGCTGTTGAGATTCGCCGATTCGAGTATCGCTAGGTCCTGGGAGAGGGTCAATGTCAATCGGCCAGTGCTATACCCCCCCTCAAGATGAATCAGCTGGTTAAAAGAGTCTTGATCCGAGTGATCTACGAACAGAATAGCGCTGGGCATGTAGTCCAACCGCAGATAACTTCTGTTGCGCCCCGCGATGTCGCCGACTCCAATGGTGATCATCGGCTCAATCGAGAAATAATAATCCGAGACCTTGTTCGTATGACTAATAAAGATGTTGTCATCCCACACACCTCGCACTGTGAGCCCCAGTTGGTAGTGAAAAAGACCCCCTTCATGCGAGTAAGCCGTTTCGCCGGGTGGGAATACGTTATATGCGCCGCCCCCCCCGTAAGGACCCGTTGCTACTGGCGGCGGAATAACGGTTGTTTCCGCAGTAGTGTAATTCGTTGAACGCGACAACGGCCCAAGGGACGACGGGAACGCCTGCTCTGACGAAGGCAACGGTTCAGACGAAGAGGGCAAGGGTTCGGCTGGTGTGGAAGGCAACGATTCTGGCGCAGAAGTCACCGGTTCTGGCGCGGGGGGAAGCGGCGCCGCTTGTGCCGACGGCGCTGCCTGCGTCGACGGCGCAGGTTCACTCGAGGGAAGCGTTGGCTCCGACCAGGGCGGCAGAGCCACCTCTTCAACGGACTCCTGTGCTTGCGCAGCAAGAACGAATGCGAAGAACATTGCTGCGACCAGTGTCGAGGTTCTTCCCACAATCAGGTGGACGATTTCGGCGGCAGTGACTGCTGCCGCGCGGGCCGAAAAAGGTGCAAAGCGGCGGATGTACAGGGCATAACCGGGGCGCATGGCCGCGAGACTAGATTGCCGCCATATAGCCGTCAATCAAAAAATCTTGGTAAAAAATCAGGAAATTTTGGAGAGGCTCTTACCCCCTTCCCGGAGGGGGCCGTCGGACGCATGTAAAGAAAGCGCGGTTTAGCAGGAGAAATTTGCTTTGCAGTTGTTCGCATAAGACTTTCTCCATCGGTTCAGCAGGAATCTTCACCGACATGTCAGAGCGCGAAAAGACGCTTACGATCAACGAAATTTATCACTCCATCCAGGGCGAGAGCACTTGGGCCGGTTGGCCGTGCGTTTTTGTGCGCCTGACATTCTGCAACCTGCGATGCAACTACTGCGATACCGAGTACGCCTTTTACGATGGGATTAAAAGAAGCTTGGGCGAAATTCTGGACGCGGTGGCGGCGTATCGTTGCCCTTTGCTCGAGATTACAGGCGGCGAACCATTGTTGCAGAAGAACGTGTTGCCACTGATGTCGATGCTGTGTGACTCAACTTATACGGTGCTGCTCGAAACCAGCGGCGCGCAGGACATATCGAAAGTCGATCCGCGCGTGCACCGCATCATGGATCTAAAGACCCCTGGGAGCGGCGAAGTGGAAAAAAATCTCTGGTCGAACATTGACCACCTAAATGCTGGCGATGAAGTGAAATTCGTCATGGGCTCGCGCGAAGATTACGAGTGGTCGCGCGATAAAGTGCAGCGCTACGATCTTCCTTCCCGCTGCCGCGCTGTGCTCTTCTCCCCAATTTTCGGCAGAATCGACCCGCGCGAAATCGTGGAATGGATTCTCGCAGACAAACTGACCGTCCGTTTTCAACTTCAAATGCACAAATTCATTTGGAGGCCGACGAAGCGCGGCGTCTGATTATGCGCGCGCGGCTAACGAAAGATTTCACATTTGAAGCAGCGCAAACTTTGCCAAAAGCGCCGGAGGGCCACAAATGCCGGCGGGTGCACGGACACAGTTTCAAGGTCGAAGTTTCTGTGGAGGGGGATGTCGATCCGGCGGTCGGCTGGATTTATGATCACGCGAACATCAGCGCGGCAATGAAGCCGCTTCTAAAAATCCTGGACCACACGTATCTCAACGAAATCGAAGGATTGGAGAATCCGACGATCGAAAACATGGCCGAATGGTTCTGGAAGAAATTAGACCCTCAATGTCCCGGCCTCTGCGAAATAGTGGTGCACGAAACACCCACTGCGCGCTGCATCTATCGCGGCCAATAAGGAGCAACGACCACAACGCCATGGGTCCTGTCCAACCTATAACTCAATCGCGTAGCGTTTCAGCTTGTTGTAAAGGGTGGGTCGCTGGATCCCGAGCAGTTCGGCTGCTTTTTTCTTGTTCCCGCGGCATTCGGCAAGCGCCTGGAGAATTGCGTTCCGCTCCAAGTCATCGAGGGTTTGCACGCCCTTGCGGGCCAATCCTCCGAGCTCGGCTTGCTGCAACGCCGGAGGCAACTGTATTTCTGCCGGCAGCTCTTTCACCCCGATCACGCCCTCCCGCGCCAGCACCACCGCGTATTCGATGGCGTTTTGCAGTTCGCGAACATTTCCAGGCCACGAATAATCGAGCAACTTCTGGAACGCATCCGGTGAAACGTCCGGGTCCGGTTTGCCGAGTTGTTGAGAAAATTGCCTAACGAATTGGGCGATCAAGGGCGGAATGTCCTCTCGTCGTTTCCGCAGCGGCGGCACTTCAATCTGGAAAGTGTTCAAACGGTAGTACAAGTCGGAGCGCAACCGGTTCTCGGCGAGCGCCTCGGGAATGGACCTGTTAGTCGCTGCGATCGCGCGGAAATTCGCTTTCATCGTCTGCGTGCTGCCAAGCGGCCGATACTCGCGCTCTTGCAGCACGCGCAAGAACCGCGTCTGCAAATCAGCCGGCATGTCGGATATTTCGTCGAGGAACAGCGTGCCACCGTCAGCCGCAGCGATCATTCCCGGGAAATCGTGCATCGCTCCGGTGAACGCGCCTTTGACGTAACCGAAAAGTTCTCCCTCGATCATTGTTTGCGGGAACGCGGCGCAATTGAGCTTCACCATCGCTTGTTCAGCGCGCCGGCTGCGGGCGTGAATAGTGTTGGCAATCACTTCCTTGCCCACGCCGCTTTCGCCTGCGATGAGAACGTTCGCATCCGAGGGCGCCATCGCCCCGATCAGTTCCTCAATCTCCTGCATCGGTTTGCTCTTAAAAATTGGGGCAGGTCGCGCTTCCGCGATCTCTAGCCGCTTCTCTAATTGTTCCGTCTTCTCCCGTAGTTTTTCCGCTTCTCGCAGTAGAAACTGTTTTTCCAATGCCTTTTCCACGAGGCTCAGAAGTTCCTCCGACGCATACGGCTTGCTGATAAAATGGTAAGCGCCGCGTTTGATCGACTCGATGGCGTTATGTAGCGAGTCGTGCGCCGTCAGAATAATCACCTGGGCTTTGGGCAACTCCGCCTTGATCCGATCGAGCATTTCCAACCCATGGGCGTCCGGCAGTTGTAGATCCAGCAACACGAGCGATGGCGAATTTGATTTCAGCAACTTCAGGCCCTGCGACGCTGTGGCCGCGGCATCCACGTGGTAACCATGGCGCTTGAGTAAGGCGTCCAGCGTCATCAACACCGGTCGCTCGTCGTCGATGATCAGGACGCGATGGTTCTCCGTTTTCATTCCTTTGCGCTGCTGGTACTACGCACGTGCACCGGGCTGCAGTTGCTTAAACTGCGAGAACGCCATGAGGTTCAACCATTTTCGGATTGCCGGCTCGACATCGGGAGTGCCATTGTCGAAACGAGCGTCGCTGCCTTGGGGTCGTATTGAGCCTGCAACTCTCCGCCGTGCGCTTCTATAATAGCGCGGATGCGGTTCAGACCAAGGCCATAATGTCTCTGCCTGATGCTGCGGAGTGGTTCCCGTCCCCAATTTTGCGTATCCGAAGAGAAAACCGCTTTGGGTTCGTGGAGGCTGAACAGGAACCGCCCATCGCTGATTCTGGCTCTTGCCACCAATGCACCTTTGCCGCGATCGTGCTGGAAAGCGTTGGCAAAAAGCTCCACAAATACTTCCTGGAACAGCTGCGGGTCAATATTCAGTATCCCGTCCTGAAGCTGCACGTCCCATGTGACCTCGTGGTTTTCTTTTGGAAAATTGCGCTCGATTTGCGTGCGCACGTCCGTCAAAAATTCGCCGGACGGATAAGTAACCAAATTGGGTGCAATCTCTCCGACGGCTCTCGAAATCAGTTGCAGTGTCGAATTCATGCCTGAGACGACTTCACGTAGACGCTTAATCTCACTTGTCAGTTCCTGATCCTGTGTCAGTTCGCCGATGTAAGCTGACTGCAGTTCGATCGCGTTCAAATCATTGCGCAAATCGTGACTGAGTTGTCGGACAAAACGAACCGTATCGCTCCACGGCACGGTCAATGAGTCCACTGGAGCTTTCGAAGAATTGCCCGCCATAATTATACAGCTACTTGGATTCTCCTAGAGAAAACCGATCATCTGCAGGTTCATCGCCGGCCGCGATCTTGATCCGCGCATCGTTGCTCGCCAGGTGCCGTAACAAGTGAAAAACGTCCTCCGGGTCGGCATCGACTGAGCGCGCGATCTCTTCGGCAGTTTTACCTTCACCGGAAAGCTCCTCGCGCACTTGCTTCTGGAGTTGCAACAGTTTGCTCGCGGCTTTCTTGCCCGCTTCGACCCCAGGTTGATCGTACGCATTGATGTTAACCAGCGAGCCGTAAAAGCCGACTGCTCGTTCATACAGCGCGATCAGTGATCCGACGTAAAACGCGTTTACCTCAGGAATGCTCATGGTAATCGATTCCCGTCCCTTCTCGTACAACGCGCTGCGGCTCCCGCGCAGAAATCCCTCAAGATAATCGCCGCTTGTAATGCCATCCTCGACTTCAAACCGAGCGCCGCGACGATCGTTGCGCACTTCTACAAATGTCACAAAAAAATTGAGGACGCCGTCGCACAGTTGTTGAACGTATGAATGCTGGTCGGTTGAGCCTTTATTTCCGTAAACGGCAACGCCTTGATGCACAATTTCGCCCGCCAGATTCTTTTCTTTGCCTAACGACTCCATCACGAGTTGCTGGAGATATTTGGTGAACAGCGCCAGCCGGTCTTTGTATGGGAGAACAACCATGTCCTTCTCGCCTTTTCCGCTGCCGGCGTAATACCACATGAGTGCGAGAAGCATGGCGGCATTTTGGGTGACGTTGGGCACGCGGGTGCGTTCGTCCATGGCCGCGGCGCCGGCGAGGAACGAATCGATATCAAAGCCTTGCAGCGCCATCGGCAGAAGCCCGACAGCGCTGATCACCGACGTGCGTCCGCCAATCCAATCAGGCATTGGGAAACGCGCGAGCCAACCATTCGCTTCGGCATGTTTGTCCAACTCGCTTCCAAAGCCGGTCACAGCGACAGCGTGCCTGGCAAACTGAAGTCCTTTCGCAGCGAACTTCGCTTCCGCCTCGAGCATTCCATTCCGCGTGTCTTTTGTCCCACCGGATTTTGAAACGACGATGACGAGCGTTTCTGGGAGCCCCTTTCCTATCCTGGCGAACACGCGATCAAAACCTTCAGGGTCGGTGTTGTCGAAGAAAAAGATATCCATTGGATCGGCTGGTGAGCCGAGTGCAGCCGACACGAATTGCGGCCCTAGCGCCGAGCCGCCGATTCCTATGTGCAGCACGTGTTTGAAGCGCTTTCCATTTTCCGCGGTGATTTTCCCGGAGTGAACATCTTCGGCGAATGCTTTGATGCGTCGGATCGTGTCTTCGATTTCCGACCGGATTTCCGGCTTGGGCGCAAGGGCAGGATTCCTCAGCCAGTAATGACCAACCATTCGGTTTTCTGTAGGATTAGCGATTGCTCCCGCCTCCAATTCCCGCATCGCCGCAAACGCATGCTCGATTTGCGACCGCATTTTCTCGAACTGATCATCCGGAAATTTCATCCGGCTGATGTCGAGAGAGAAGCCGAGTTCACGATATTCCAGGAAATATCGCTGAAATCGCTGCCAGAGTGAGGAATAGGCCATGCGGTGAGAATACCGAAGTGAAATTCGATTGCGGCGTCAAGTCGCGACAATAAGTTCGTTTTCCATTATGAATGCCCCCACCGGGAAAGGAATGCCTCATTTGTTCGCAGGCATTCTCGCGCTGGGCCTCGCGGCAATCATTTTCTTCGCAGCTCAGCGAGTCCTGATTCATCTCGAACACGCCACCATTGTTTCCACGGCTCCCGATAGGTTTGTCCTCAAAAACCAGGGAATGGCGTTTCAACGTGCCGCCGCGCATTCGCCGAACGTAATGATACTTTATGGCAGTTCGGAGTTATTAATGCCCGCCGCACCGGAACGGGGGAACAATTTCTTTCGCAGTGCACCAACAGGTTTCCAGCTTTCGCCCGTTGGCGGCGGCGGCGCGAACCCGCTGACCATGTTGCAAAAAGTCGGCGCACTCGGCTCAGCTTTGCACGGCAAAAGACTGGCCTTCTCGCTTTCACCCGGCTGGTTTTGCAACGTAAGTCCCGGTACCCAAGGGTACAAAGGGAATTTTTCGCCTATGGCTGCGACCGAGATGGTGTTTGGCACTGCGCTGGATTTTGGACTGAAGCGCGACATCGCTGCACGCATGCTCCAGTTTCCGGAAACTCTTGAACAGCGACCATTCCTTGAATTCGCGTTAAGACGTCTCGCGTCCGGACAATTGCTGGATCGCGTGGTCTTCTGCGCGCTCTGGCCGGCGGGAAAAATTCAGACCACTTTGTACGAATTGGAAGATCATTGGGCAGCGGTACATCACATCCAGCGTCAAAAAAAGCCGCCGCCGCGGCTGCAGGAAGAAACAGTCGATTGGCCACAACTCATTGCCAAAGCGAGCAAAGCCAGGCCGGCGGATACCGGGAACATCCAACAACCTTCGAGCTTCGATAGGAAAATCACCCCCGGCTCGCGTGACGCCGGATTCCTCAGCGGCGTCAAGGGATCACCGACATGGATCGATCTTGATCTGCTCCTGCGTTGCCTGACAACTATTCACGCCCGACCACTCATTCTCAGCATGCCTTTATCCGGCGATTTTTATGATCACGCCGGCGTTTCGCGCTCGGCTCGTGAGGCGTTCTACAAGAAGCTCCCCGCGCTCGTGGAGCAATACCACTTTCCGGTACTTGAATTTCAGGATCACGACCAAGACCCGGCTTTTCTTATCCGTCAGCAGAGTCATCTCACAGCAAAAGGCTGGGTATATTACGACCGTGCCCTTGACGATTTCTTTCACGGCCGTTTGCCACACCGCTAACAAGTGACCACATTTCCATTGGTTGAAGCATCACGACACGATGCGCCTCCTCAATGATAGCTGCGGAATTCGCGGACAAGGTTTTGCAACTCCTGGCCTCGGTAGGCGAGACCGATGAGGTACTCACCAACCTCGATCTACCCCTCTACGATTATCAGGTGCTCGACTCGATGAGAACCGTTCAACTCATCCTGATGATCGAAGAAGAATTCGGATTAAAAATTTCGCCAGCGGAATTTGAACGTGAACGCTGGCGCACACCGCGAGCTGTGATCGCCGACCTCCAGCAGCGGATACGCACGTGAGCTGGCTCGAACGACGTCCCACGGTGCATCGCGTGCTGCTGATTCTTTATTACGTCGCCATCATTCTGATTTTGATCGCGATGTATGGCCGTGGCGATTTCCGTACGCCGCCCTTTGTGTATCAGGGCTTCTAGTGAATCTGATCCAACGAATCGATCTCTGGGCCACAGCGGCACCGGAAGCAATCGCACACCATAGCGGCGACAGTACTCTGACTTACGGTGAATTGCGCAGGCGCTCCGACGGGCTGGCCTCGTATCTAACAAAGAGTTTCAGTGACAATCGCAGACCGATTGCCGTACTCGGGCATCGCGAGCCAGAAATGCTGATCGCATTTCTTGGCGCAGTAAAATCCGGCCGCCCTTACGTGCCAATAGACATAGCGCTACCGCAGGCACGGATAGATCAAATCCTGGCAAGTTCGAACGTCGCGTTAACCCTAACTCCTGATCAGGTCCGGCAACTCTCCGTGGGTGAACTGCTCGGTCCGACAACGCTCGCCGAGAAGAACGACCCGTTTTACATCCTGTTCACAAGCGGCAGCACCGGCGAACCCAAGGGCGTGATCATCACGCTCGACTGCCTCGAACATTTCATTAGCTGGATGCTGGCGGAGCAGCAGTTCAACAAACGCACCGAAGTATTTTTGAATCAGGCACCGTTCTCGTTCGATCTGTCGGTAATGGATCTGTATTGCAGCCTCGTAACCGGCGGCACGCTCTTCAGTATCAGCCGCGATTTGATCGAAAATCCCAAAAAGCTTTACCACGCACTGGCCAGCTCCGGCGTGACCACCTGGGTTTCGACCCCGTCGTTTGCACAGATGTGTCTCGTCGAAGACAAGTTTGCCGAGGCGATGCTGCCCGGCGTGCGGCGGTTTCTTTTTTGCGGTGAAACACTCGCACCCCAAACCGCAGCTCAACTGCTCGCGCGCTTTCCACAAGCGCAAGTTTGGAACATGTATGGCCCCACCGAGGCAACTGTCGCCACGACCTCCATTCAGATTGACGCCGCGATCCTGGAAAAGTATTCGCCGTTGCCAGTGGGTCGCGTGATGGCCGGTACAAAAATCGTCATTGTCGATGAGAACGGCGCGGAGTTGTCGGCTAACGAGCGCGGCGAAATCATTATCACAGGGCCAAACGTAAGTCCCGGTTACGCTGGGCGCCCCGACCTCACAGCACGCGCTTTTTTCGAGTATCACGGCTTGCGTGCGTACAAGACCGGCGACCTCGGCCGGTTTCGTGAGAGTCTGCTGTTTTTTGAAGGCCGCATCGACGAACAAATTAAGCTCAGCGGATACCGCATCGAGCTCGGCGACGTTGAAGCGAATCTGCGCGCGCTGCCGATTGTACGCGATGCAGTCGTGATTCCGGTGATCAAGAGCGGCGCCGCTCAATCGCTAACCGCTTTCGTAACGCTGCTGGCGCGAAATGAAACATCCGACTTCAAGCTGGCGCACAGTCTGCGGAGCCAACTAGGTGAGCGCCTGCCAGTGTACATGTTGCCGCGCAAATTTATCTTTCTCGATACACTTCCCATGACGGCCAACGGCAAGGTAGACCGAGCCGCGCTAGCCAGGTCCCTGTGATTCCCTACGCAGACTTCACCTACTTCGTGCTGCTGCTTTACGTAGCAGTGCCGACACTGATTCTCGGTTTGTTCGGCCGCGCCGGCTGGCGCTGGGCTCTCCTGGTTACCACGGTCATGCTCCTCGTGCAGTATCACGATGTGCTTCATTTGGGAGCGCCTTTCCGATTACGCGAAATCTGGGTCGTATTGGTGTTCGCCTTGTGGCAATGGCTGATCGTGCGCGCCTTCGCAGGCGCCGGCGCGCGCGCAGGCTGGCCGTTCTACGCCGCAATCGGGCTTGGCGTGCTTCCGCTGGCACTGGCAAAAGTGATTCCGCTGGTCTCACCGGAAACTCAGTTCGGATTTCTCGGTATTTCTTACGTCACGTTTCGCGCGCTCGATATTGTGTTTTGCCTACGGGACGGCGTTATCGCGAGGCCCGGGACAGTCGATCTATTCATGTTTCTGTTTTTCTTCCCTACGATTTCCGCCGGGCCGATCGATCGTTATCGCCGGTTCGCTCCCGACTGGAGAAAAACACGAAGCCGCGCTGAGTTCCTAGCCGATCTCGACGGCGCCATGCAGCACTTTTTTCGCGGTCTACTCTACAAGTTCATTCTCGCTGCCCTGATCGAACAACGCTGGCTCAAGCCGGCTGGACACAGCGATAGCTTCACTGCGCTGGTTAGTTACATGTATGCCTACAGTTTTTATTTGTTCTTCGATTTCGCGGGATACAGCGCTTTCGCCATCAGCATCAGTTATTTGTTTGGCGTCCACACTCCGGAAAACTTTAACCGGCCGTTCCTTGCGCGGAACATCCGCGATTTCTGGAACCGCTGGCATATCACCCTTTCCTTCTGGTTTCGCGATCACGTTTACATGCGTTTCCTGCTCGCCGCTGCGCGCGGCAAATGGTTCAAAAGCATGCACACCGCCGCGATCCTGGGATATTTCCTGGCCTTCGGATTAATGGGGCTATGGCACGGCATTGAGCTGCACTACATCCTGTACGGACTTTACATGGCAACGCTGCTCTCTGCGTTCCACATTTTCTCCAGCTGGAAAAAGGTTCATCAGCACTGGCGCGAAGGCCCGCTCTGGAATGCGCTCGCTGTTTTCATCACTTTCAACGCGGTTTGCTTCGGTCTGCTAATTTTCTCTGGGCGCATCGGCGCTCCGCCGACTGTAGAAAAACCGACCGAGAAACTTTCGACGCTGAAGGATGTTTCTTAGCCCTCCGGGTTTACCGGAAAATGCTTGTTCTTAAGACGCTCAGGCACGGCTTTGGTTCGCTCCGCCTCGATTTGTTCGGTCGCGACGTTCAGTGAATCGTACGCTTCGCGGCTTTTGGGCGCGCGACACATGTAAGCGGTTGCGTGCGCGAGAGGAATGCGCGCCTCCGGCATCCCGACAAATTCGACCGCCTGTTGCGTCGCGATCGCAAGCTGCAACGCTTCGGGGTCAGCAAGGCCAACGTCTTCGCTTGCGAAAATCACAATTCGCCGCGCAATGAAGCGGAAATCTTCCCCGGCGTGCAGCATTTTTGCCAGCCAGTACATCGCGCCTTTTTCATCCGAAGCGCGCATGCTTTTGATGAACGCGCTGGTGGTGTCGTAGTGGGCGTCGCCGACGCGATCGTAAACGACGGCCTTTTGCTGGATGCTTTCCTCGGCAACTGTGAGCGTAAAATGTATGGCAGGGCTAGCGTCCTCGCTTGCCCTTCTCCCGGACGCAACCGAGGACGGTCGCGTTACTTTCGCTGGAGTGGTTAGCACACCAATCTCGAGTGCATTTAAACATTTGCGCGCGTCGCCGTCGCTGAGCTTCGCCATATGCCGGCGCGCGTCCCTGTCCATCTTCACGTTGTAATCTCCAAGGCCGCGCTCTTTGTCGGCTAACGCGCGATCGATCAATTGCTCCAGTTGTGCGACGCTGAGCGGTTCGAGTCGGAAAACCTGTGAGCGCGACACCAGCGCGCTGTTTACGTAGAAGAATGGATTGTATGTGGTCGCACCGATAAGGCGGAGATTTCCAGCTTCGACGTCAGGCAGAAGAATGTCCTGTTGCGCCTTATTGAAATGATGAATTTCGTCGACGAACAGGATGGTCATTTGCCCAGACGTGCGGAGCCGATTGGTGGCCGCCGCAAGCACGCGGCGCATTTCGGCGACATTGCTTTCCACGCCGCTGATCCGAACAAATTTCGCGTGCGTCATCTCGGCGACCACGCGCGCCAGCGTGGTCTTTCCGCTGCCGGGCGGCCCGTAGAAAATCACCGAGGGCACGCGATCAGCTTCAATCGCACGACGCAAAAGTTTGCCAGGGGCAAGAATGTGTTCCTGGCCGACGAATCCCTCGAGCGAGCGCGGCCGCATCCGTGTGGCGAGCGGTGCAGCGGTGTTTGCAGTTTCAATCTCCTGCGCTTCCTCGAATAGATCCTGCACCTGAGAAATTACGGCGCGCTACTGATGCAAGCAATCGTGCCTCATACTACGGAGCCATCGTCCTGCGTCGCGCGCAAACATATTGCAGCTTGCGCTGTGAACGCGCGATAAGCGAAAACTGCGAGTAGATGAAGCTGCTTAGTGCGCCGCGTCAGCCATTTGTTGGTCTGGCGTTGATGGCTGCAACGGGAATTATCGTGGCCGAGGTCATTCCGCTGGCAAATACCGCGCTCATTTCAGCGGCGCTAGTTCTCGGAATCTGCATCCTGCTTACGCTCTGCTGGCCGAGATTGGCTGCGACATATCTCATCGTGGCCTTTGGTTTTTTTCTGTCGCACAAATTCGCGACAACGAACACCGCAGGCCAGCAACTCGCGGACAAACTTGGCGAGCGGCCGCGCGTCGTGACAGCAGTCGGATGCGTGATCACTGAGCCGAAGATTTCGCCCAGCGGATTCGCAACTTTCCTGCTCAAACTGAAATCAATTGAGCTCGAAGGAAAAACCGAATCTACGCGCGCAGTCTGGCAGGTACGTTGGAAAGGCGCGCCAGAGTTTGGCGATGAACTGAAACTTTTTGGAACCGCCGAGCCAATCGCGCCGCCACGAAACCCAGGCGAATTCGACATGCGCGCTTATCTCGCGCGGCATGATGTCCGTCGAACGCTCTTCGCTCGTTATCCGGAGGACGGCACGCTGATCCGCCACGGCGGCGGTAATCCGATCCTGCGCGCTGCACAAGCTTCGCGCACCTGGATGCAAAACGCGTTGTGCCGCGGTCTGGACGATGCGCCCGAGGTAAAAAGTTTCATCAGTGGAATCGTGCTTGGCATCCGGCACGAAACACCGGAGGACATTGAAGAGCAGTTTCAGCAAACCGGCACGATTCACCTTTTCGCGGTCGCTGGCTTGCACGTGGGAATTGTGGCGGCACTGTTGTGGGTGCTGGCTGCGATCGCGCGCCTGCCACGCAAGCGCGCAGCGGCATTCATCATTCCGTCGCTCTTTTTCTATGCGGCGGTAACGGGGCTGCACATTCCGGCATTACGCGCGGCTGTGATGGCTTCAATCCTCGTCGGCAGTTACTTCTTCGAACGAAGAGTATTTCCGCCAAACAGCCTCGCGGCGGCGGCGTTTTTCATTCTCTCCTGGAACACGAACGAACTGTTTTCCACCGGGTTCCAGCTTTCCTTCGCGGTGGTTGGAGCAATTGTGCTGTTCGCCGAGCCATTCTTCAGATTTTTCCAGGGGCGCGCGGCTCCGGATCCTTTTCTACCGCAAAGCCTGTTGCGCGGTCCACGCCGATGGATGCATTCCAGCTATGAATGGCTTTGCGGTGGCGCATCTGTGTCGCTTGCGGCGTGGGTTGGTTCATTGCCGTTGATTCTTTGGTACTTCCACTTGGTCACACCGATTTCTTTTCTGGCGAACCTCGTCGTTGTCCCGATCGCATTCTTTGTCCTCGCCGTTGCGCTTCTGTCGCTGATCACCACGCCGCTCCTTCCGTGGGTCGCTCTTGTTTTCAACAACGTCAACTGGACACTGGCCACGCTGGTCATCGGTGTCGTTCATCTGTTCGCGCAAATTCCCGGCGGACACTTTTATGTTGGCGAACCACACTGGGGCAACCGGATCTCTGCAAAGATGACAGTGCTGGACTTGGGTGCGGGCGCAGCCGTTCACATCCGAGTGAATGGCCGCGATTGGTTGATCGATTGCGGGAGCGAACACACCTACGAGCGCATCGTGCGCAAGTATTTGCATTGGGCCGGCGTGAATCGGCTTACAGGGTTGGTGCTCACCCATGGCGATTCGCAACACATCGGTGGCGTCACGCAATTGTTGAATGATTTCCCACGGGTCCGTCTGATCGACAATCCTGCGCCCGATCGTTCGCTCATTCATCGACGGCTGTCCCGAATCGTGTCGGAACTGGAGGGACGCGGACGCAAACCCGCTAAGTTGACCGCGGGAGACAATTTTCATTTTTCCCATGACGCTATTGCACATGTTTTGTTTCCGCCCCGCGGCTTTGCAGGAGCCATTGCAGACGATCAAGCGTTGGTTATCCGGTCATCCATCGCGCCGGGCACATCCGTTGTTCTGATGTCGGACAACGGAACGGAAACCGAGCGCGCGTTATTGAGCAATAGTTCGGACTTGCAGAGTAGCATTCTCGTGAAGGGCCAACATTCCTCCGGAATTTCCGGCTCGGCTCCATTTCTCGATGCCGTTCGGCCGCGCTTGATCATCGCGACGTCAAGGGACTTTCCGGAGCACGAACGGATCAGTGAACAATGGGCTGAGCAACTTCGCGCCCGCGGTATCAAACTGTTTCGCCAAGACGAAACCGGCGCCGTGGAATTGAACTTCTCAGGCGAGGAATGGAGCGCGCGAGCCTATTTGACCGGCGAAGTCTTTCGAAGCGTCAGCCGATGAATCGGCGCGCCCTGTTTGCGAAATTTTCCTTCGAACTTGCTCACCGGAAGAACGGCATCGTCTGTAGACCGCGGGACAACTTGGAATTGCCGGTGAGCGCGGCTTAGTCGTTCGATTTCATGAAAATAATCGAACTGATCGGTGGCGACGCGCAGGACACCGTATTTCTCCAGCGCAACAGCGATCGCGTCCAAAAAGTCTCGCGTGAAAATCCGTCGGAACTGATGGCGCCGCTTCGGCCATGGGTCGGGAAACAAGAGATAAAAAGTTTCTACTGAAGATTCAGGCAGCAGATAGCGCACCGCGAACAAAGTGTCCGCGCGCAACACCCGCACGTTTTCGATCTTCTCCGCCTTGCGGCGAACTTTTTCTACGCGTTTGGTCAACCGCTCGATGCCGAGGAAATTTCTCTTCGGAAACTGTCTTGCCAATTCGCACAGAAAAGACCCATCGCCGCACCCAAGGTCGACATGCAGCGGCGCGCTGTGCCCGAAAAGTTCCGCCACATCCAGACACGGGACCTGCAATTCCGGCACCAGTTCGATCATGGGGGAAAATGTCGGCATCTGGCCGATGCTTCAACCCCCGGCGAGATCCGCGCACTGAAGGGAAACATCTTGAACAGCGTCGCGTCCGGAGCGACATGAAAGAGACAATATGAATCGAATTTTTATTCTCGCCTTTGGCTGTGTGGCACTTGCGGCTACGAGTCATGGACAAAGTCCCGTCCCTGCCACGACGAGGACCGCGGTTTTGGCGGGTGGGTGTTTTTGGTGCATCCAGCCGGCATTCGACAAAACATCGGGCGTGATCAAAACCGTGGTGGGCTATTGCGGTGGAACCGAACCGAACCCGAGTTACCAGCTCGTGACGTCGGAAAAAACAAAGTATCGCGAATCAATCGAAATCACCTATGACCCGGCGAAGATTTCCTACGAGCAGCTTCTCGATATCTATTGGCGACAAATCGATCCCACCCAATCCGACGGCCAGTTCACTGATATCGGGCCGAGTTATCGCGCCGCGATCTTTTATGGCAACGGCGAGGAAAAGAAAATTGCCGAGGCTTCAAAAGACAAACTCACGCACTCCGGGAAATTTAAAAAACCAATTGTGACGGAAATCTTGCCGACGATGAAATTTTGGCCCGCCGAAGATTATCACCAGAAATATTACCGGGAGAACCCGGAGCGGTTCGAAGCTTTCGAAGAAGGATCCGGCCGCGTGTCATTCAAAAAAGACAAATGGGGCGGCAGACAATAGCCGAGGTTTGATTATTCGACACAGACTTCATCTGATACCTGACGCTGTCATGTTGAGCGAAGCCCTGCAACGAAATGCGAAGCATGAGGCCAGGCTTTCAAACATCTCTGTCTATTCCGTTTTTGGAGCGCTCCAGATTTGATCCGAGATTCTTCGCTTCGCTCAGAATGACATTACGAGATGGTTTTTAGATATTTCAAAGCATGATTGGAACACTTGATCCCAAAGTTCCGCCGGGGCCGCTGGATCAAAAATGGCGAAATCATCAAGATCATTCGCGATTGGTCAACCCCAACAACCGGCGAAAGGTTGAGGTCATAATCGTCGGCAGCGGCCTCGCCGGCGGATCGGCCGCGGCGACCCTCGGTGAACTCGGATACCGGGTAAAATGTTTTTGTTTTCAGGATTCGCCGAGACGCGCGCATTCGATTGCAGCGCAAGGTGGCATTAATGCGGCAAAGAATTATCAGAACGATGGCGACAGCGTTTACCGCTTGTTCTACGACACGATCAAGGGCGGCGATTTTCGATCCCGCGAAGCGAACGTTTATCGGCTCGCTGAAATCGCCAACCACATCATCGATCAATGCGTCGCGCAGGGCGTCCCTTTCGCACGCGAATACAGCGGCTACCTGGCTAATCGTTCCTTCGGCGGCGCACAGGTTTCACGGACCTTTTACGCACGCGGACAGACCGGCCAGCAGCTGTTGTTAGGCTGTTACCAGGCGCTGTGTCGCCAAGTCGCCTCTGGCACGGTGCAGATGTTTCCATACACAGAGATGCTCGACCTGGTGATCGTCAATGGACAAGCCAAAGGAATCATCACTCGGAACTTGCGCTCGGGAAAAATGGAGCGACATGCAGCCGACGCCGTCGCGCTCGCCAGCGGCGGCTACGGAAATGTGTTCTTTCTGTCGACCAATGCGCGCGGCAGCAACGTCACAGCGACCTATCGCGCTTACAAAAGAGGCGCGCTCTTTGCCAATCCATCATTCACGCAGATTCATCCCACCTGCATTCCTGTCAGCGGCGACTATCAATCGAAGCTCACGCTAATGTCCGAGTCGCTGCGCAACGACGGGCGCGTCTGGGTTCCGAAACGCAAGGAAGATCGCTTCAAGCCACCGGGTGAAATTCCTGAGGGTGACCGCGATTATTATCTCGAGCGAAAATATCCCAGCTACGGAAATCTTGCACCGCGCGACATTTCATCACGCGCCGCGAAGGAAGTTTGCGACGAAGGCCGCGGTGTCGGCCCGGGCGGACGCGGCGTATATCTCGATTTTGCGGATGCGATCAAACGGCTCGGCGTAGAGACGATTCGCGAGCGCTACGGAAACTTGTTCGAGGTGTATAAAAAGATTACCGGCGAGGACGCCTACAAAGTGCCGATGCGAATTTATCCGGCCGTGCACTACACAATGGGCGGTCTCTGGGTGGATTACGATTTGATGAGCAATGTGCCCGGCCTGTTCGTGATCGGTGAAGCCAATTTCTCCGATCACGGCGCAAACCGGCTCGGCGCCAGCGCGCTGATGCAAGGACTCGCCGACGGCTATTTTGTTATGCCAAACACGTTGCCGAATTATCTTGCCGGTCAGATGGGAAAACGGCCGTCGCCCGAATCCCCCGAGTTTCAAGAAGCGGAGAACAGCGTCCGCGCCAGGATCGAGAAACTGCTCAAGGTCAACGGCACCCGCTCAGCCGATTCATTCCACCGCGAGCTCGGCCTTCTTCTCTGGGACAAATGCGGAATGTCGCGTAACGAAC
>JBARAJ010000239.1:0-14646 GCA_049791915.1 Candidatus Udaeobacter sp. | reverse complement strand
GGGCCATCGCTGCGGCGGTCACTGCGTTTTTGACCACCCTGATTTTTGGAAACTTCATTATTGCAAAGCTGCGAGCACTGAAGGTCGAACAACCGATTCGAGGAGCGGCTGAAGTCCACCGACTTGCGGAACTGCAAGGTGTGAAGCAAGGCACACCGACGATGGGCGGCGTCTTGGTGATTGGCGCCGTAGTTGTGTCGAGCATCCTCTGGGCGCGTCTCGACAACAAATTCGTCTGGCTCGCGTTATTCAGCATGGTTTACCTCGGCGGGCTCGGGTTCGCCGATGATTATTTGAAAGTCACGAAGAAGAAATCCGAAGGGATTCACGGCCGGATTAAACTCGCTTTCCAAATTATTCTCGCGGCAATTATCACTGGCATCTTTCTCACCGATCCATTGCTGGAAGTGCAGGCGCGTACGCTCTACGTGCCTTTCATCAAAGCGCCGGTGATTGCGAATATGAGCTGGTTCACTCTCGTGTTTTTTGTGCTGGTCATCGTCGGCACATCGAATGCCGTGAATCTCACTGACGGCTTGGATGGTTTGGCTATCGGTTGCACCATCACCGTGGCATTTGCGTACGCGTTGCTCTGTTACGCGGCCGGCAATTTTCGCGTGGCGGAATACTTACAGGTTCCGTTTTATCCGTTCGCTGGCGAACTGACCGTCGTCTGCTCAGCGCTTATCGGAGCGGGGCTGGGCTTTCTCTGGTTCAACTGTTATCCGGCCAAGGTTTTCATGGGCGACACCGGATCGCTGGCCATCGGCGGCATGCTCGGCGTTGTGGCGATCTGTTGTAAACAGGAGTTGCTACTGGTCGTGGTGGGTGGCGTTTTCGTAATCGAAGCCGTCTCAGTGATTATGCAGGTGCTGAGCTTCAAACTCACCGGCAAACGGTTTTTCGTCATGTCTCCGCTTCATCATCACTTCGAGTTATCCGGCTGGAAGGAAACGACCGTCATCGTGCGCTTCTGGATTCTTTCGATCATTTTCGCCTTGCTGGGGCTGGCCACGCTGAAACTACGATGAACAACGGATGCTACAAAAAGCAAAACGTGGCCGTGCTTGGAGCAGGGCTGAGCGGGAGCGCTGCTGCGCTGCTGCTCGCGTCGGAGGGAGCACAGGTCACGGTTCTCGACAGCGCCGACGAACATAATTTGCTGAAATCCACGCTGGACAACCTCCGGGCACACGGTGTGCCTGTCGTTTGCGGATCTGAGGCCAACCAGAATTCATCTGCGTACGACTGGATGGTTCTAAGTCCGGGCATCGATCCAGTTTCTTTGTTGGCGCGCAGTTTTTCCTCGCGCGGAATTAATACGATCAGTGAGCTCGAGTTGGGTTGGCGTTCCTGCGAAATGCCAGTCATCGCGGTAACAGGCACGAACGGTAAAACCACAACGACCGAACTCCTCGCTCAAATGTTGAACGCCTGCGGTCAGCGAACGATCGCTTGCGGCAATATCGGCAAACCGCTTTCAGAGGTGGCCCGAGAAAAGCAGCCCTTGGACGTGCTGACGGTTGAAGTGAGCTCGTTCCAACTGGAAGCGATCCGCACATTTCGTCCGTCGATAAGTCTCTGGCTCAACTTCGCTCCCGACCACCTGGATCGTTATCGCTCTGTTGCTGAGTATCGCGCGGCTAAGCTGCGCATTTTCGAAAATCAAACCGAGCAGGATGTCGCGGTCGTCAACGCTGCGGAAGCGCTTCCACCGATTCGATCACGCCGAGTTACCTTCAGCGCTTATTCCAATCGCGCCGATTTCCGGCTATCTGACGGCGCAATCGTTTGTGGAAATCAGCCGGTCCTGCGCCTCGCTGACACGAAGCTGCGCGGGCTACATAACATCGAGAACCTGATGGCGACGCTCGCTGTCGGCGTTGCCCGCGGATTGTCGTTCACCCAGATGGTGCCGGCGATTCGCGATTACGAGCCGCGCCCGCACCGGTGCGAATTTGTGCGCGAACTCGATGGCGTCGAATACGTGAACGACTCCAAGGCAACCAACCTGGACGCGGTCGAGAAAGCCTTGGCCGCACAGACCAAACCGGTCGTGCTCATCGCTGGCGGCAAAGACAAAGGATTCACGTTCGATCCGTTGCGTTCTCTGGTGAAAGACAAAGTTAAATCAGCAGTCGTGATCGGCGAGATGGCTGAGAGCATCAGGCGTTCATGGGACGACGTGGTCAAATCCGAAATTGCAATTTCACTCGCCGACGCGGTTGAGCGCGCGCGCGGCCTCGCCCGCGCAGGCGACGTTGTCCTGTTCTCTCCCGGCACGTCATCTTTCGACATGTTCAAAAGTTACGCCGATCGCGGCGATCAATTTCGCAAACTGGTGCAAACGCTCCCGCGATGAAACGGATTAAAATCTCGCGCCTTTTCAGCGCTAAGAAACTATCGGCGGCGACAGCGCGCCGCGCGTCGGCAGCGTCCGCAGGAATGGACTTTGAAGGCATTCCAGAGCCAAACATGAAGTTGTCTCGCGCATTGCTGATTGTTTTGCTTCTACACGTCGTTGCCGTCTCGGGAATCATTGCGTTTAACGCCATCAAAACGCGTGAGCGTGCATTCGTGCCGCAAACGTCGACCGAAACGGAAAACAAATCCGCTGACACCGCGCAAACAGTAAATCACGCGAGTAATGACAAGGCTCGAGTTGCTGCGGCGCAAAAGGAAAACGATCGCCAACATGACCCGAAACCTTCTCATTCATCTGCGAAGGACGAACAGGCGAAGACGCCTTCGTCTTCAGGAAAGACTTACGTTGTGAAGAAGGGCGATAATCCAGTCGGAATCGCAAAGAAATTGAAAGTCTCCTACAACGATTTGATCGCGCTCAATCACATTGACGACCCACACAAATTGAAGATCGGGCAAAAGCTTTTAGTTCCGAAGCCAACGACAAATCCAAAAATAGCAGAGGCAAAAAAGAACAAAAAATAATGCACCGGCTCCAGCGATATAAACAGAAATTCTTCGCTTCGCTCAGCACGAACCATGCATCGTAAAAGCGCCTATATACTTTTTCTAGCAGTGCTGGGACTGCTCGTCATTGGCATCGTGATGCTCTTCAGCACGAGCGCCTACGCACACGACAGTCATGGAGACGTTTATTATTTCATTAAACGCCAGGCGATTTGGATTGGGATTGGACTTGCCGGGTGCATTTTTGCGGCGCTCGTGAACTATCAATTCTGGCAAAAAACGTGGTGGGTTTGGTTCGCGGTGGCGCTGGCCACTCTGGCGCTTTGCTACATCCCGCACATCGGAATGCGCATTAACGGGTCGCGCCGCTGGGTCGGCTACGGCCCGGTTACCTTTCAACCGTCGGAACTTGCAAAAATCGCGGCGATCATTTTTCTGGCCGCGTGGTTTGCGCGAAGCGAAAAACCCGACGGCAACGTGTTGTCGGGATTCATTATTCCACTCGCGATTATCAGCTTGCCCGCTGCGCTCGTGTTGGGGGAAGTCGATCTTGGGACCACGGCCTTGATCGCAGCAACGGCATTTGTTGTGATGTTTGTTGCCGGCACCAATCCGCTATGGCTTGGCGGGCTTGCATTCGCGGCGTTGAGTGGGCTCATCCTCGTCGCGACGCAAATCTCGGAGCGCATGGGGCGTCTCTCCGCCTTTCTTCATCCGCAAAACTATAAGGACGACGCCGGATTGCAGCAAATGCAGGCGCTGATCGCCTGGGGCAGCGGCGGACTGGACGGCCTCGGACTCGGCAATGGTCGCCAGAAGATGCTGTATCTGCCGTACGCGCATACGGATTTCATTTTTCCAATCGTCGGCGAAGAACTTGGTCTGCGGTTCAGTCTTCTGGTGGTTTTTTTGTTCATTGTGATAATTGTTTGCGGCATCATGATTGCGCTGCACGCTCGTGATCGTTTTGGACTGTTGCTCGGTTGCGGGATTATTTCGCTCCTCGCCCTGCAGGCAGCGGTCAACATCGGTGTGACGACGTCGCTTCTGCCTAACAAGGGACTCCCGCTGCCGTTTATCAGCTATGGAGGTTCGAACCTGGCCGCGTGTATGTTTGGCATCGGCCTGTTAGTGAACATTTATCGCCAGGGCATTCTCGAGCCGCCGCCGGTGAAACGCGCCACGATGAACGCCAGGGTAACGCCGCGAATTTGATTAACCCGTAACTCAGATCAACCCAATATGAACGCTGTAATCGCATGCGGAGGAACCGGTGGACATCTTTTCCCGGGCATTGCTGTGGCGGAAGCGCTGCAAAATCGCGGACACGAAGTGATGCTGTTGGTTTCCGAAAAGGACATCGACGCAGTGGCGCTTTCCGGCCGGACGAACTTCCAAGTCGAAAAATTACCGACTGTAGGATTGCCTTCGCGATTTTCGCCGGCGCTTTTTGGGTTCACTCGCCGGTTCGTTGAAAGCTTATCACTTTGCCGGTCTATCTATCGCAAGTTCAATCCGCACGTCGTTCTGGGCATGGGCGGGTTCACCTCCACCGCGCCAGTGTTGGCCGGGCGATTCCGCGGCATAGCCACGTTTATCCACGAATCGAACGCCGTCCCTGGAAAAGCAAATCGTTGGACCGCGCGGGTGGTGAATGCCGTTATGCTGGGTTTCAAGGAATGCGCGCCGTTTTTTCCAAAAACGCGTACCGAAGTCACCGGCACACCGATTCGCACCGAACTGGTTCGTCTGGACCGCGCGGATTCGCGGCGGAAACTCGGATTGCGAGAAGATCTGCCCACACTGCTGGTGATGGGCGGCAGCCAGGGCGCCAGCGGAATTAATCAGGCGCTAATCAAAGCGCTGCCGTTCTTGCAAGGTGTGCCGCTCCAGGTGATCCACCTCTCCGGCGCGCGGGATGAACGCCTGGTTGCAGACAACTATCGCCGGGAAAATGTCCCTGCTTACATCGGAGCGTTTCATCATCAGATGGAGGAAGTGTATAGCGCCGCTGATCTTGTCGTTGCGCGAGCGGGCGCGGCCAGCCTGGCGGAATTCGCCGGCTTCTCGCTGCCCGGTATCCTGATTCCATTTCCATACGCCGCGGATGATCACCAAACGCGCAATGCAGAAATCTATGCTCGCGCTGACGCGGCAATTCTTTTGAAGCAGTCGGATCTCTCTGGTGAATTGCTCGCACGCAACATCCGCGAGGTGATGGAAAACCCGCAACGGCTACAGCAAATGGCGGCGAATTGTGCGCGTCTTGCGCCGAATGATGCAGCTGGTCGCGTGGCGAACACGATGGAAAAATATACCACTCATGAAGCTCACGCCTGAAACAGCTGCCGCGCACGCCGATTCTCCGCGCAAGAAATTTCGGCGTCGTGATGCGTTTCCAGGCCTGTCGCGATTTCTGACCACCGAACAGCATCGGATTCACCTTGTCGGTGTTGCGGGAAGCGGTATGAGCGGTCTTGCCGGGCTTCTGATCGAACTGGGACACGCAGTGAGCGGCTCGGACAAGGTCACAACGACAGAGACCGAGCGACTGCAACGGCTCGGCCTGCGCTTTCACGAACAACATCTCCCTGAACATGCGGACGCTGCAGACCTTGTTGTTTTTTCCTCCGCGATTAAGGACGACAATCCAATTCTCCTAACCGCGCGCAGTTGCGGAAAACCGCTGTTCCGTCGCGCGGAAGCCGTCGCTGCAATCATGCAGGCCAAGCGCGGCATTGTGATCGCCGGAATGCATGGCAAAACGACCACTTCCGCAATGATGGCACATGTGCTTCGCGAAGGCGGACTGCATCCGTCGCACTATGTGGGCGCAGAAATTCCGATTCTCGGAACGAACGCATATTGGAACCACCGCGGCGAATACTTCGTTGCCGAAGGCGACGAAAGCGACGGCACGTTGCGCTGCTTTCATCCCGAGCATGCACTCATTCTAAACATCGAGGAAGAACACCTCGATTTCTATCCCGATCTCGCGGCTATCCTAAAAGTATTTGCGCAACTGATCGATCAAACCAGCGGAAGCGTTCTCTACAACATTGACGATCCGAACACCGCGCGGTTGTGCGGAAAGCACAAACGCGCGGTGTCCTACGGGTTTTCCGAGGAAGCGGATTACCGTGGAGTCGACGTCGAGCTGCGGAATTTTGGCTCCTCCTTTTTAGTTTCTCGCCGCGGCAAGAAACTCGGGCAGGCGACCCTCAATGTTCCCGGAGAACACAACGTGCATAACGCGCTTGGAGTAATCGCGCTGGCTTCCGAGCTTTCTATTCCGTTCGACAAGATCACCGCATCGCTTCGGAAATTCGAGCACGCACGCCGCCGGTTCGAGATCAAATACGCGAGCGACAGGTTTCTGCTCGTCGACGATTACGCGCATCATCCGACGGAAATTCGTGCCACACTTCGCGCAGCGAAATCGATCGGACGGCGGCGTCTCGTCACGATGTTTCAGCCGCACCGTTTTTCACGAACAAAAGCGCTGTGTCGCGAATTTGGCAGCGCCTTCGAGGATGCCGACCGGGTTGTGATTACGGACGTCTATCCTGCCAGCGAGCCCCCGATTCCCGGAATCACAGGCCGGACTATCGTCGATGAAATCGTGCGACACGCGAACCACGGAGTCACTTATCAGGCACATCTGCAATCGGTGCATCGCGATGTGGGAAACATGCTGGAGGCCGGCGATCTTGTTTTGAGTCTCGGCGCCGGCAACATCCACGAACAACTGGAGATCCTCGCGGCCGATCTCGTGATCGCCGAAAAATTAAAGACGATTGTGGGCGACGAGGGTGAGGTCCGCCTTTACGAGCCGCTGTCGAACCATACGACGCTGCGCGTTGGCGGTCCCGCACAGTTTTGGGTCGAGCCGCGCACCGAACAGACCTTCGCGGAACTGATTCGATTTTGCCGCGATGAACATCTGCCGCTGTTCGTTATCGGGCGAGGTTCGAATCTTCTTGTTCGCGACGGCGGCATTCGCGGGGTGGTCGTTCATCCGCGGGGCGGCGATTTCGAGAAAATCGAGGTCAACGGGTGCGAGATCACGGCAGGCGCAGGCGTAAAATTGAGACAGGTGGCTTACGCCGCGCGTGCGGCAAATCTCGGCGGACTCGAATGGATGGAGGGAATTCCGGGCACAGTCGGAGGAGGACTGCGCATGAATGCCGGCGCGATGGGCGCGCAAACTTTCGAGAACGTAACGCGCATTCGTTATCTCGACGCCGAGGGAAACTCGCACGTGAAGAATCGCAATGAGTTGGAAGTTTTTTATCGACGGTTGCCGTTGCTCGAAAAAAACTTTGCAGTTTCAGCAACGTTCTGCGGTCAACCAGCCGAGCGCGTAGAAATCGATACACGTTTGCGCGAATCGCAGGAGAAACGGCGCACGACGCAGCCGGTGGCCAAGAGCGCAGGCTGCATTTTCAAAAATCCCGCCACCATTCCAGCCGGAAAATTAGTGGACGAATTAGGCCTGAAGAACTCGCGCGTCGGAAATGCGCGCGTCTCACGGGTACACGGCAACTTCATCGTGAACGATGGCGACGCGACGGCATCGGAGGTACTTGAGTTGATTGATGACATCAAGAGCGTCGCGCGGAAAAAGCGCGCAATCGAGTTGGAGACCGAAGTGGAAATCGTGGGAGAACCGGAATGACAACACGCGAGGAGTTACCAAAGAAAATTGCTGTGCTCATGGGAGGGCCAGGATCGGAGCGAGAGGTTTCGCTTGCGACCGGGCGAGGTGTAGCGAAAGCGCTTCGCTCGTTAGGCGCCGAAGTTGTTGAAATAGATGTGCGGAACGAGGATTTCCAACTGCCGAACGATGTCGATCTGGCGTTCAATACGATCCACGGAACCTTTGGTGAAGATGGCCGGCTTCAGAAAATTCTCGAGGGCCGCGGTATCGCTTACACCGGCGACGGCGTCAGCGCGAGCGAGATCGCGTTCGACAAAATTCGCACCAAAGAAAAATTTCAGGAACATGACGTAACGACGCCGCCATGGGAAGCGATCCACGCTGGACAGCGCCCTACGATTTCGTTGCCGATCGTCGTCAAGGCGCCACGGCAAGGCTCAACCGTCGGCATTGTCATTGTGAAAAACCAACGCGACCTTGAATCCGCCATCGCCGAAGCGGCGAAATATGGTCGCGAATTATTGATCGAAAAATTTGTAGCCGGCCGGGAATTGACGATAGGCATCCTCGGTGACCAGGCGTTGCCCATTCTCGAAATAATTCCCAAGGGCGGCTTTTACGATTTCAACAACAAGTATCCGTTTCTCAATCCGCAGGCCGGCGGCGGAGCGGAGCACGTTTGTCCGGCAAACATCGACGCGGGAAAAACAAAGGAAATTCAGGAACTAGCGCTCCGCGCATTTCGCTCAGCCGGTCTACAAGTGTATGCGCGTGTGGACGCAATTCTATCCGACGACGGACAGCCGTACATTTTGGAGATCAACACCATTCCCGGAATGACCGAGGCTAGCCTGCTACCCGAGGCGGCTGCGGCAGCGGGTATCGGTTACCCAGCTCTTTGCGCGCGGATCATCGCGCTTTCCCGCCTTCGCCAAGGCAATGGCGGGCAGGCGCGGGCCAGAACAGAAGGCAAACGATGAGTTTTCGCCAAAAAACCTCCCGAACCCGCAATCGGCGACTGTCTAATGTGCGGCAACGTCGGCAGCAACACCTGCTCGACGTGAAAGTTCGGTCCCGCAGAGCCACCCAGCACCGCATTCGCAGCGCGATGGGCGTGCTGTGGAAGATGGTTTTGTTCGTGATTTTGTGCGCAGCCGGCTACGCAGGTGCCCGCGAAGCTGTAAAACGCCTTGTCTTCGAAAATCCAGATTACCACGTTCAAACAATTGAATTGCAGACCGACGGCACTCTCCAGCGTGAGCAGGTGCTAAAGGCAGCCGGTCTGCAAGAAGGGACAAACATCTTCAGCGTGAACCTGGGCAGCCTGCGCGATCGCATACAGCAGCTTCCCCAAGCCGACGAAGTCGAGGTCGTACGAAAATTACCCGGAGAAATTGATATTCGCATTGTGGAACGAAAACCGGTCGCCTGGATTACCAGCGAAACGGAAATTGATGATCCATTTGCGTCGGATGCTGCTTTTTTGGTAGGTGCGCGAGGGGTTTTAATGAAACAAAAAAAATTGTTGCCCGAATATCTGGGACTGCCACTGATCGTAGGATGCTCTGGCGAAGCGCTCGAGGCGGGAAAAACTATCGAATCGTCCGAAGCAAAAACAGCGCTCGAGTTGTTGCGCCTCACCGAGAGCACCTTTTTACAAACGCGATTTCAGATTCGCGAAATCGATATTTCCAAAAATTATTGTCTCCTCGTGACCGACAAAAATCGCAGTCGCGTCAAGTTTGGTTTGAACGATCTCGAAGGGCAACTGCGGCGGCTACAAGTATTTCTTGATTATTGTGACAACACCAAACAGGAGCTGGAAACTTTGAACCTCGTCGCGCAGCGCAACATTCCCGTGACGTTTACCAGTCCGGCGTCGGCTGTAATCAACGACACACTGGAGCCCGCTGTCGAGCCGCGGATCATGAAAGCAATCCCGGTGCACGCGCAGGAAAACCGAGGTCACCAGGATTCCGGCAAACAAGAAACTGGGTCCTCAGCGCCCAAACCGCGCGCTGCGTCTACGCCCCTGCCCAAGGCAATACGTAACCAACAAAAGAAAACCGAGTAAATAATGGCGAACAATGATTTGATGATCGGTCTCGAGATTGGGACTTCCAAGATCTGCGTGGTCGTCGGGGAAAGCCGACCTGATGGCACGCTCAAAATTCTAGGCGTAGGCCAGGCGCCATCGCGCGGCGTGCGCAAGGGCGAGATCGTTGATTTTGAAACGGCGATGAAATGCGTGCACGAAGCAGTTGTCGATGCCGAACAGAAAAGCGACGTGATGATCAAGAGCGTTTACATCGCTGTCGCCGGATCACACTTGCAGAGTTTTAACAATCGCGGATGCGTCATGCTGCCAGAGGACCGCGACGAAATCGATGAGCAGGATGTGGTGGACGCAAAAATTAATGCGCGCGAGGTGAGCATCCCTGCGCAAAACGCGTTCCTGCATTCTATCATTCAACATTATCAAGTCGACGGACAGCAGGGCGTGCTGAACCCGGTCGGAATGCTCGGGCAAAAACTGGAAGCCGATTTTCACATCATCCACGGCGTGCGCACACGAATTCAAAACACTATTCGATGCGTGAAAGAACTGCCGCTGGACGTGGAGGACGTGGTTTTTAGCGGCCTGGCTTCGGCGCAAGTCGTGCTGACCCAGCATGAAAAGGATCTCGGCGCACTGGTGATCGATATGGGCGGAGGAACGACTGATTACGTGTTGTACTCTGAAGGCGCGGTGCGACAGAGCGGTTGCCTGGCTGTGGGCGGCGACCACATCACGAATGACATTTCCATGGGTCTGCGCATCCCGATGGCGCGCGCGGAAAAATTAAAAACCGAAGAGGGCAGCTGCGTTCTGGGAAATTGTCTACCAGGCGAAATGATTTTGCTGAAGGACGATTCTGGGTTTGCAGGAAAAGAGATCGAGCGCGAAACGTTGAACAACATCATTTACCTACGCCTGCGCGAAGCGTTTGAGTTGCTCAAACGCAGACTCGAAGAGGAACCGTATCTCGGCTATCTGGGCGCCGGCATTTTCATTACTGGCGGGTGCAGTCTGCTAAGTGGAATCGATCATCTCGCAGAGGAGATTTTCGAACTACCAGCCAATCTGACACACGCGCAGGCGGCCTGGGGTGTGACGTCCGCAGTGGAAAATCCTCAGTTCTCTACTGCAATTGGCTTGGTCAAGTTCGCGCAAGTGATGCACACCGACCGGCCGCCCCGGAGATTTGGGCGGATTTTAAGAATTTTCAGCGGAAAACGATGAGAACCAATATTGCAGGTTAGAGCTCTTCTAAATGTTGGAATTTGAAGGATGGTGACTAAAAAATCATGATTCAGCTTAACAAAAACTACAGTCTCCCGGAACGTCTGGCAGAGCATATCCCGATCAAAATCGTCAGCATCGGTGGAGCCGGTTTAAACGCGCTCGACCGCATCGTGCTTGACGGATTGGAGAGGGCAGATGCGGTTGCCATCAACACCGATGTGCACTCACTGACGAGTTCAGTCGCGACGCGCAAAGTGCAACTGGGTCGTAGCGTGTCGCGTGGTTTGGGTGCGGGCGGCGATCCCGATGTCGGCTATCAAGCAGCCTTGGAATCGGCCGAAGAAATTCGCGAAGCCCTGGCTGATGCGAGTGTGATTTTCATTTGTGCGGGGCTCGGTGGTGGCACGGGGTCAGGCGCGGCGCCGTACATTGCACACGCGGCCCGTGAAGCCGGCGCGCTGGTCATCGCTTTTGTGACTCTTCCATTTGGATTTGAAGGCAAACGGCGCAACACGCAGGCACGCGAGGCACTGGCCCGGCTCAGCGAGTTTGCCCACGCGTTAGTCTGTTTCGAGAACGATCGAATGGGCGATCTAACTCCCCCGCAGGCGGGAATTCATCAAGCTTTCGCAATCGCGGATTTCACCATCAGCCAAAGCGTGCGATCGATTGTGAACCTTATCCAGCAGCCGGGACTCATTCGCATCGGCTTCGATGACTTGCTCGCGGCTTTGCACACACACAATAGTCGTTGCCTGTTTGGCTACGGCGAATCCGAATCGGACAACCGCGCGCATGATGCCCTCACGCAGGCGCTGAAAAATCCGTTGATGGATCGTGGAAGGATGTTGGCAGACGCAACACACGTGCTCGTACAGGTAGCTGGCGGCCCCGGCATGACGCTCTCCGAGGTCGAAATCCTCATGCAGGAACTCGGCCGTCACGTTAGCGACCAGACGCAAATTCTGTTTGGTGCAGCTGTGGATGCACGGCTCGAAGACCGATTGAGCGTCACGATCATCAGCTCGCTCTCGGCAGAAGAGGAAGCAGTTTCGCAGCAAACGCCTCCCGCGCCAAGTAGTGCGTCCGCAGCGTCGCCAGTCAGAGAGCGATACCAAGCGGCAGCACAGGAACCTGAAGTTCAGCCTGAAGAACCGATTGTCGAAGTTCCGCCTCTCGACGAAACGGTTCCATTCGAAGAACCTGTCGCCGCTGAAACGGTACCAGTCGCAACACCGATCTCCACCGAACCCGTGATACCGACTCGTAACGGCGAGCCCGAGGCTGAGCCCGAGATGAGTACGCAGCAGGAGAAATCGGTCCCGTGGAAAGAGGAGAAAGGGCCCGCTGAAAAATCAGCGCCGGCTAAGCAGGAAGTCCTGCAATTTGAACCCGTGACGCGCGGTCGTTTTGAAAAAAGCGAACCGACAATCATCGAAGGCGAAGACCTCGATGTGCCCACTTATCTGCGGAAACACATCAGGGTGAAGTGACATCGCCCGTCAGGCGATGTCATCCCGCGGAATTACGGAAGGGTTCCGCCACGGGGTTCCTCGACTTCGCTCGGAATGACTGGATCATCACTTCTTCATCAGCTCCAGCACCGCCACAATCATTCCGATCATCCCCGTGCGGATCGTTGGCTCGGGAACGGGTGCGAATTTACTCGAATGCAGAGTCGGCAATTCCTTCCCCGTTTCTTTGGACTCCGCGATCTTCGCCGGATCGACTGCGCCGAAGTGAAAGTTGACCGCTGGAATGGAGTGGTCCGGCAGGCTGTATTCGGAAAAATCTTCACCGCCCATCACAGCATCGACGATCTCGACATTTTGTTCGCCTAACGACTTTTTCCAAACAGCAACAAGCCGCTTCGTGAGTTCGGGATTGTTGTACATGCCAGCCGTTACGAAATCTTTGGACACGCTTACAATCGGAGCTAAGTCCGTCGGTATTCCAGCGGCTGCCGCGCAGCCTTTTGCAATCCGATCGATGTCTGCAAGCACGCGCTCGCGCACCTTAGATTTATATGTGCGCACCGTAACCTGCATCTTCACTTCATCCGGAATGATGTTGTGTTTCGTTCCCCCGTGGATTGATCCCACGGTCACAACGATTGGATCGAGCGGATTATTTTCGCGGCTTGCGATTGTTTGCCAGGCGTTGATGATTTCCGCTGCGAGGACGATCGGATCTTTTGTCTTGTGCGGATAAGCGCCATGTCCGCCCACGCCTCGAACAGTGACATCGACTGAATCGACATTTGCGGACGTATATCCTTCGGTTACAGCAATGTGGCCGGCTTGGACGTCGGCTTTGTCATGAAAACCGAGGGCGAAATCCGGTTTTCCAAATCGGTCATAGAGTCCGTCCTTCAGTAACGCGCGTGCGCCGGCACCAATCTCCTCTGCTGGTTGCGCGACGAACACGATCGTGCCGTGCCATTGGTCTTTTAATTTTGCCAGTGCGCGCGCGGTACCGATGAACGCTGCAACGTGTACGTCATGTCCGCAGGCGTGCATTACATGGACGTCCTTACCTTCGTCATTTTTGGCGATGACCTTGCTGGCATATGGCAAACCAGTTTCTTCTTCCACTGGCAACGCATCCATGTCCGTGCGTACAAGCACCGTCGGCCCCTGGCCATTCTTCATCACGCCAACCACCCCGTAAGCCTTAAGCTTGGAGTTTTCATATTTGCCGAGATGCTCTGTGACCTGGCAGCCCGCCGCGCGCAATTCTTTCGCGACTAACGCTGCCGTTCGCTCCTCATATCCCGATAATTCCGGGTGACTGTGAATGTCTTTGTAGATCCCAAGCACAGAGGGAAGCTCAGCATCAGCGAGCGATTGCGGCGTTTGCTGCGCGAACCCCGAAACCGCGAACAGCGACCACAGGCATACCGCGGACAGCAAAACAATTTTCATATCGGATGATGAACCCGATGCCATTGTAGGGCAACCGCTCCGGTTGGAGCGGCAAGGCAGGCGATGCGCCTGTTCTACAATTTGTCATTCCGAGCGAAGTCGAGGAATCTCTGATCAATGGAATTCGAAAAGAACACGCTTCTTTTTGGCGCTGATCCCACGCCGCGAATTGTCGCCATCGAACTCGGCGAAACTGGAACGGTTCGTGTTTACCGCCGGGAAGCGGACGGATCGACGGTTACCGACGTCGAGCCCTTTCACCCGTTTGTCTGGGCCGACTCAGACGTTGTCGATCTCGGGATCGAAACCGAAAAACTCCGGGGCAATCTGAAGTACGGCTGGCTCATCACAGTCGATAGCTGGAAGGAATTGATTGCGCTTCGCAATGGACTCAAAAACGCCGGGCGCGATTTTTTCGCGTTTACCGATTCGATTCAGCATTATCTAACTGCAACTGGACGCACGTTGTTCAAGGATTTGGCACTTGAGGAACTTAAACGGATGCAGCTCGAAGTGCTTTCTGTAACCGGGGTCGGTGACCCAGGCTACAACGATCACGTGATGAGCATCGCGCTGTCGGACAACACTGGCTGGCAAGAATTGATCGTTGTCGATCCGAACAACGTAGAAGAATCCGAGAGAAACGCGCTCAGGCGACTCACCGCACTTATCAAAGAACGCGATCCGGATGTAATCGAAGGCCACGATCTATTCCGTGTTCATCTGCCCTATCTTGTCGGCCGCGCGAAGAAACTGAAAACCAAACTCGATTGGGGACGCAGTGGCGGCTTTCTCCGCTCGCGTCCCTCGCGACTGCAAATCGCGGAGAAAACCATCGATTATCC
>JBARAJ010000238.1:0-5070 GCA_049791915.1 Candidatus Udaeobacter sp. | reverse complement strand
GCCGTTGGGTAGCAACGTCGCCGTGTGACCATCGCGTGCGGTGGTAAGGCTGCCAGTGGCACTCCACGTCCCAACCGCCGGGTCGTACAGTTCCGCGCTGCTAAGAAAAACGTTGCCGTTAGTTCCCCCAGCCACCAGCACCATGCCGTGGGGCAGCAACGTCGCCGTGTGAAGCGCGCGTGCGGTGGTGAGGCTGCCAGTGGCACTCCACGTCCCAAGGGCTGGGTCGTACAGTTCCGCGCTGCTAAGAATGCCGCTGGGGCCTGATCCCCCCGCCACCAGCACCTTGCCGTTGGGTAGCAACGTCGCCGCGTGAAACTCGCGTGCATTGTTCAGGCCGCCAGTGGCACTCCACGTCCCAAGGGCTGGGTCGTACAGTTCCGCGCTGCTAAGAAGGCCGCTGTTACCTTCTCCCCCCGCCACCAGCACCTTGCCGTTGGGCAGCAACGTCGCCGTGTGAAACTCGCGTGCGGTGGTGAGGCTGCCTGTGGCACTCCACGTCCCGCTGACCGGGTCGTACAGTTCCGCGCTGGGCGAAGGATTGAAACTGCTATCCTGTCCCCCCGCCACCAGCACCTGGCCGTTGGGCAGCAACGTCGCCGTGTGCTCTTCGCGTCCTGTGTTGAGGCTGCCAGTGGCACTCCAGGTCCCGCTGGCTGGGTCGTACAGTTCCGCGCTCGCGAGAAAGCCGCCGCTGTTAAATCCCCCTGCGACGAGCACCTTGCCGTTGGGCAGCAACGTCGCCGTGTGCAAATAGCGTGCGGTGCCGAGGCTGCCGGTGGCACTCCAGGTCCCGGTGGCTGGATCGTACAGTTCGGCGCTCGCGAGATAGCCGCCGTTATAACCTCCAGCGACGAGCACCTTGCCGTCGGGCAGCAACGTCGCCGTGTACAAATGGCGTGCAGTGACGAGGCTGCCGGTGGCGGTCCAGGTCCCGGTGGCCGGATCGTATAGTTCCGCGCTCGCGAGATCATTGAAACTGCTGTCCTCTCCTCCTGCCACGAGCACCTCGCCGTTGGGCAGCAACGTCGCCGTGTGCTGATAGCGTGCGGTGTTGAGGCTGCCGGTGGCGCTCCAGGTCCCGGTGGCCGGATCGTACAGTTCCGCGCTCGCGAGAATGCCGCTGTTGCCAGCTCCTCCTGCGACGAGCACTTTGCCGTTGGGCAGCAACGTCGCCGTGTGAGTATGGCGTCCGGTGGCGAGGCTGCCGGTGGCACTCCAGGTCCCGGTGGCCGGATCGTACAGTTCCGCGCTCGCGAGAGAGCCGCTGCTGAAGTTATTTCCTCCAGCGACGAGCACCTTGCCGTTGGGCAGCAACGTCGCCGTGTGAGTATCGCGTGCGGTGGCGAGGCTGCCGGTGGCGCTCCAGGTCCCGGTGGCCGGATCGTACAGTTCCGCGCTCGCGAGAGGGACGCCGCTGGAGTTATCTCCTCCTGCGACGAGCACCTTGCCGTTGGACAGCAATGTCGCCGTGTGCAATTCTCGTGCGGTGGTGAGGCTGCCGGTGGCGGTCCAGGTCCCGGTGGCTGGATCGTACAGCTCCACGCTCGCGAGATTGCCGGCGTTATTTATGTTATCACCTCCTGCGACGAGCACCTTGCCGTTGGGCAGCAACGTCTCCGTGTGGGCCCGCCGTGCGGTGCCGAGGCTGCCGGTATTATCGAAAGTAAACGGGGCATTCACGACAGGCAGGCTTGGAATCGATCCTGGCCCTGCAATCACCAGATCCTCAGCGCCTGCCGCGACCGGCTTGGTGGTCGCGCTCAATCCCAATGTTGCCGGAGCGGCGTTGAAACTCGCCGCGGCGAGTAAGATCGCCGAAATAGATAACAGAGTAATCGAGAGGGCGATTTGGAGCGCCCAGGCGTGGCTAGAATTATTTTGTTGTTTTTTCATGGGGTCGTTCCGTTCGAATCATCTGTTTTGATTTTTTGTTGGGGCTGGATTGTTGAACTGCATTAACTGCAATCCAGTTCCGCGCGGAACCAGGAACCACAGTGATGAGCCGCTTTGAAGAAGCGGCCTCACTTCGGCTGACTCGGGGCTCCAGTTGGATCTGGGGGATCGCGCTAAACGGTGTCTCAGCGAAAGTCCAGCCCGTCCGGCTTATTCAGCCGAGCCGAAGATAAGTTGAAACGTCGGATGACGTAATCGAGGACGCTTTTACGAGTATGGCGACAATGTGTCGAGCTTTTGTCGTGTCAGGTGTCGCCTAATTTACATATAGGTTATCGCCCTACACGCGGCTAATCGGCTTGTTAACGGTCACGACTCGGAACTAGCAGGGAGCGCGTCTGCAATCCAGATCGTTCGCCCTTTGGAATCAATCGCTGAAACGCAGCCCCAACTCCAACCGGCTTTGCTGAGATTATCGGCAATGATTTCCCAATACTTCACGTTGTCATTGCTTCCTCATCGTCTGGGTCCGCAAAAACCAGAGCGGCAGATCGCGCACTAATCGTGGGTTTGACGCGCCGAATTCGTCCGTGGCTGCGTCTTTTTCGTTTTCCATCACGGAGGCTGCAACGATGCCGATGGCGTTACCGGTTTCTGAGACGATCGGCGAGCCGGACATGCCACCTTCAATCGGCTGCGCGGGCTTTGAGACCCAGAGCGGACCATCAATCCTTTCCATCCACTGGACCTGGCATCCAAACCATTCCCCTTCCAGGCTAAGAAGAAAGCCGCGGGCCTTCTCCAGTGCCTCAGTGATTCGGAACGGCGTAGCGTATTCCAGAAGCGCACGGTAACCGTCTGCTTCATCGGAATAGGTCTCCGTATCGGGAACGCCAACCACAGCCACGTCGGCGATGGGATTTATGAACAGACACTCGCAAGCAACAGTCGGGGCGGAGCCGAGCGGGCCGAGCATGTTCCGGTAAACGTGTTCTTCCGAGTAAGCGATGCCGAACCCCGAAGGAAGCCAGGGCAGGCAGTGGCTGGCAGTAACAACAAGGTGTTCACCGCGGTGCTCGACGACGAACCCGCGTCCCTCGCCAACGGTAATCACCGTGCCTTTGGGCTTTATCGCTCTGATCCGCATCTCTGGGGAAAGCTCTTGCACTGCTTCTCGAATTTTCGGCCGGAACCATTCACGGATGTCGTTGCCGTAATTTGTCTGTGCTGGTTGTTCGCGTTGTTGTCCCTGGCGTTGGCGAGGGTCGGCGAGAATCGGTTTGTGAAAATCGGCGAGTATCTTCGTCTCTTCGGGTTTCATCACTTGACGATGATAGTCATAACGCGACTCAAACATCAAGGGCAACGTGGAGCCGGTTACCTGGCCCACTATCAAAACCCAGCTGGCCCACTGGTCATCGCGTCGTCGATCTGATTTTCCGATGCGCTGCCATTCGGTCAGCTCTGTTATGGCGGACCGAACGCGGCTAGCAACGCGGTGCATTACAGCCGATCACATCATGATTCGCGTTTACGATAATGCGTTCAGCATGATTGAAACGCACGAGCACGCGGGCGATTTGAAAGAGTGGTAAACTTGCTTGCGCTTGCCGGGCGGCTGAGCTTGTGGCTCGTTTTATGAACTATCGAACGTTGACTTTCGCTGTGGCGCTTATCGCTGTTCGCTTGGTCGTTCCCTTCGCCTCCGCTGAGCCAAAAGCCAACGACACCGTCTTCTACAAGGGGAAGGCGGCTGGCCTGAGAATCGTCTTTGAGTTCGACCGCGGCCATGTGGAGGCCAGCAAGGTCAGGATCATCGAATCTGCGAGCGGGAAAACAACGAGGTTTTATCTGACGGGTAGAGACGCACAGATAGGAACGGGCAAGATACGATTTGCTCCAGGGAAGGGCGCAAAAAAAGAGGTTTTGTTAGATATGGATCCGCTTGGCGATCCTCAGTCCACTATCAAGGGGAGTTATACGGCCGCCGGAAAAACTGTTCCATTCACTCTTACAAAAAGGAAGAAGCACTGAACGGCTCAACTGCCGATTCCAATTCCACAAACGCGGTCAACTTTTCATCTGTCCGCACAACGAGACGCTTCCCGTCGTCGCGATGTGCGTCTGCAATCCAGATTGTTCGCCCTTTGCTATCCAAAGCAGAGACACAGCCCCAACTCCAACCGGCTTTGCTAAGTCTGTTTGCAGCGCAGACGCTTACCACTACAGTCAAACGACTCAAACGGGGCGGTTAGCTCAGTGGTAGAGCGTCTCGTTTACACCGAGAGGGTCGGAGGTTCGAACCCTTCACCGCCCAGTTTACATTTTCGATTTGCGAGTTGCGATTTGCGATTGGATGCCTCAAGAAAGCATACGGGCGACGGCTGCTTCGACATGGATCTTTGTCGTATCTAGAAATGGGATGCCGTTGTGAATCGGATCGCGAAGAATTAGCGGAAGCTCTGTTCCGGCGAGAATCACTCCGTCGATGTCGCTCGTTGTTTTCATCCGATCGACAATGGCTAGTAAGCCGGCGCGGGTGTCTGCCAGAAGTTTTCCGGGAACCAATTCGTTCATGTACTTATCGTGAATGTAATCCTGGTTGTGTGGATTGGGCACAAGCAGCTCGATACCGTCGCGTGCGAAGACTTTCGGATAAAAAGTTGCCCGCATCGTGTAGCGCGTCCCGAATAAGGCGAGCCGTTTCAGGTTTTGCGCTCTGGCAGCAGCGCGCGTCGCCTCGACAACGCTGATGAGCGGAATCGGTGACTTTGGCGCAATCTCATCGAACACAATGTGAGGCGTGTTTGCGGAGATTATTCCGAAATCTGCGCCCGCACGTGCGAGTTTGTTGATGCCTTCAAACAAGTAATTGGCCATGCCGCTCAGGTCGTTTGCATCCATGAAGTCGAGTCCCTTTCTCAGGTCAACGCTAACGATGACAAATTCCGGATAACGCCTCTCGCCGGTGCGCTCGCGATACAGCGCAATGATACGCTGGTAATAGTCCAGTGTGCTTTCCGGTCCAAGGCCGCCGATCATCCCAAGGGTTTTCATTTGTTAACCACGAATCTCCTGTCGATAAAGTTATGGCGCGACACGCCGCGGTTCCTCTTATTTTTATCGCCAACCACCAGCCCTAAATTTGGACTGCGGCGACATGTCGCCGCTTTG
>JBARAJ010000237.1:0-3040 GCA_049791915.1 Candidatus Udaeobacter sp. | reverse complement strand
GTCGGCGCGGCGATCGTGGTCGGCGCGCTGATCGGCGCGCTGGTATTTAAGGTGGCCGGGGCGCCGATCACCCTGTCGACCGCGGGCGGAGCGCTGATCGCGGGAATTGTAGGCGGCTGGCTGCGCTCGGTGCGCCCGAAGTTTGGACGCATTCCGACGCCTACCGTCTGGTTCATGAACTCGGTCGGTCTCAACATCTTCATCGCCATCGTCGGCATCTCCGCCGGTCCGGGCTTCGTCAACGGTCTGAAAACGCAGGGCGTCGGTCTCTTCCTATGGGGAGCGGTCGCCACTTCGGTCCCGCTGATTCTCGGCATGTTCGTCGCCAAGTACGTGTTCCGCTTCCACGACGCGCTCAACCTCGGCATCGTTTCCGGGGCGCGCACGACGACGGCATCGCTTGGTCTGGTCTGCGATCAGGCCAAGAGCCAAATCCCTGCCCTCGGCTACACCGTTACCTACGCTGTCGGTAACACCCTGCTTACCATCTGGGGCATGGTCATCATCATGTTACTCTCGTGAGAACACATTTTCCGAACATGATTCAACAACAAAGAAAACTATGACAAAAACAAAAAAAACCTCGCGGGCTGCGAAAGCTAACGGACAAGGTCATCGTGGCAGTCGCCCATTATCAGATACTGCGAAACTGAAAGAGTTCGACAAACTCGGTCCGTTCGAGATCAAGGATTTCGTCCAAAAAGTGGCATCGAAAACGGCGCTGGATAATTCCCTGTCATACCTGAACGCCGGTCGTGGCAATCCTAACTGGGTGGCCACTGAGCCGCGCGAAGCGTTCTTCCTCCTTGGGCAGTTCGCGGTCACTGAGAGCAAGCGGGTGCTCGACCTGCCGCCCGGCGTGGGTGGGATGCCTAGCGCATCGGGAATAGCTGGCCGGCTTGAAGCTTGGTTGAAGAAACATGCTGATATGCCAGGTGCACCGTTTCTGCAGGCGATGGTGCCGTGGGCGGTGAACAAGTTCAGCTTCGACCCCGACAAGTTCGTGCACGAGTTGGTAGATTCCATCATCGGCGATCACTATCCGGTGCCAGACCGCATGCTGGTGCACAACGAACAGATCGTTCACGAGTACCTGGAGTGGGCCATGTGCGGAAACCCGCGGCCGGAAGGCAAGTTCAAGATCTACGCGGTCGAAGGCGGCACCGCCGCCATGTGTTACATTTTCAAGTCGCTCAAAGCCAACCGGATTCTCAATCCCGGCGACACGATAGCGCTCGGGGTGCCGATCTTCACGCCCTACCTCGAAATGGCGCACCTGGAGGACTACGACCTCCACTATATCGAGGTGCATGCGAAGCAGGAGGACCGGTTTCAGTACCCGGATGAAGAGATCAAAAAGCTCCTCGACCCGAAGATCAAGGCGTTCTTCATCGTCAATCCTGGCAATCCGTTCGCTGTCGCGCTTTCTCCAGAGACGATTAAGAAAATCGGAGCCGTTCTCAAGAAGCGGCCAGACCTGATTCTGCTGACCGACGACGTCTATGGCACGTTCGTCCCAGGCTTCCGTTCGCTGATGGGAGAGTTCCCGGAGAACACGATCGGGGTCTACTCCTACAGCAAGTACTTCGGCTGCACCGGGTGGCGGCTCGGGACCATTGCGGTTTACGAGAACAACATCTTCGACAAGATGATCGCCGCGCATCCCGAGCCGATCAAGAAACTGCTGGACAAGCGCTACGGCGGTCTCACCCTCAAGCCGCGCGAGTTCGCGTTCATCGACCGCATCGTTGCAGACAGCCGCGACATCGCGCTCAATCACACCGCCGGGCTGTCGCTTCCGCAGCAGGTCATGATGACACTGTTCTCGCTCGGCGAGCTGATGGACGAAAAGAAGGTGTATCAGAAAGCCTGCATCGGCATCTGCAAGCAGCGGGTCCAGGCAACGATCGAAGGACTGGACATCGAAGTCGGTCCGAATCAGTACTTCGACTACTACTACGGCCTGATCGATTTCGAATTTTTTGCCCGCAAATACCTGGGCGAGGACGTCGTCAAGTGGATGAAAGCGAACGTGCATCCGCTCGACATCGTGTTCCGCTTGGCCGAGGACCACGGCATCGTCCTGCTGAACGGCGGAGGCTTTGCCGCTCCCGATTGGTCGGTGCGCATATCCTTCGCAAACTTGGAGAATCATGTCTACGACGACATCGGCCGGGCGGTGCGCGCCATCGCGCGCGGATACAGGCAGGCTTATGAGGCAGCTACCGGCAAGACTGCCCCGGCAGGCCCGAAACGCTAGTTCGGTTACTTCGTGATACTGCTCTCGCAACTAGAAAAGGAAGAAGGGTAAAAAAATATTACCCTTGACGGGGGAAAGCCAATGTTAGCAGACTCCGGTGACGGTTAGCCCTAGCAAACCACTATGAGTCTACGAATTTCTCTTCGTGACTACGCATGCACCGCAGTGGCACTACTGGCGGCGTTGGGCGGCACAGGCACGGCCCTCGGCCAGCAGGAGAAGGAGATAGACGTCTGGACGGCCGATCCGTCTGATCTCACTTTTGCGGTGACGCAAGTCCCACCCGTTGCAACGGTGACGCAGGTCAGTCCCCAGGACGCCGCGCTAACATCTACCGAGCAAGGCGCATCGACCCTCGATGAGTCATTTGACTTCCGTGAATGGCAGTTGGAAAAGCGCCGGCAAGCCCTGAAAGATACAAAGTTCGAATTCAACTTGCGCAGCTTCTATTTCGATCGCAGTGACTTCAATCGCTCAGAGAAACAGGCGTGGGCCATCGGCGGATGGCTGGGAGT
Source organism: Candidatus Udaeobacter sp. (assembly GCA_049791915.1). Taxonomy (GTDB): domain Bacteria; phylum Verrucomicrobiota; class Verrucomicrobiia; order Chthoniobacterales; family UBA10450; genus Udaeobacter. The sequence goes on along the minus strand of JBARAJ010000237.1, from coordinate 265 downwards.
GAAGACCGGTTATTTTCTCGACCATGTTGCGTTCGGAGCGACGGTTTACACTTCCAATCCGATATATGCCCCTGACGACAGGGATGGAACTAACCTCCTGGCACCGGGGCAGAATGGGTACACGGTCCTGGGCGAGTTCTACACCGAACTCCGGATCGTCAAAGACGTGGGCATTACTGTCGGAGCCAAGGGCTACGACACGCCTTTTATCAATCGCGACGACACCCGCATGACGCCAAATACATTTGAGGCGGCTGTTTTGCAG
>JBARAJ010000236.1:0-2486 GCA_049791915.1 Candidatus Udaeobacter sp. | reverse complement strand
AAAAAAAATCGGCCTCCTGATTAAAGGAGGCCGATTTACTAAACCTATCGGAGAGATTGCTCGCTATTAGTGAAAAAAGAATCGGACACCCGCGCCGACCAACTGTTGGCCGAGAGCGCGATTTTCGCGAGTCTCGATTTGGGTGCTCTGATAATTGAGGTATTTATACTCAACAAACGCACTGAAATTGGGGTTGAAAAAGTAATCGGCACCGGCAAGCGCATCGAACGCCAGGTCTGCGTGATTTGCTCCGCCACCAGTGTTGATTGGGACACGACCGGTTACGGGATCCACAACCTCGACACCGGCAGCTTCAGCATAGTAACCGCCGACGCCCGCACCAAAATACGGCTGGAACTTTCCCTCCCCAGGCGCGAATCGCAAAATGAAGTTCACCAGGAACGCGCCCGTATTGACCCAAGTGGTCACGTTGCGCTGTGCTATAACGTCATCAAAGCGATCCCTCAGGGTGAAGTCAGCGCCACCGCGAAAGCCATTGTAAAAGAAGTCGCCTTCAATCGTTGGACGAACTACGCCCGAGCCAAACACGTAACCGAGTTTAATGCCGCCGAAAAAGCCAACGTCATTCTTCGGGTTGACCTCCAGAGTGGCATCAAAATCCCTATCGGTTATGTCGTTAATGCGGTTGTCACCCGTAAACGTTCTGTCTCCGCCGCGGTTTTGATAGACGTTTGCCCCCATGTCGATCGCACCGTAAAAGCCGAGTCCATACATTGGTGGAGGCGGCGGCGGCGCGACCTGTTTATAGGTTTCCGTCCCGGCTTGCAACGAAGCTCCGAGGAATCCGATCAGTACAGCAGTAGAGAGATATACTTTTTTCATAGCGAGAGGGTGATAACCGATAAGTGCTGGTTGTGTCAATTTATTTATTAGGGTTTTTGCGCAGCCATAATTCAACTTCCATGCCATTTTCTTCTATAGGACTTTAGTCGTATGGCTTTGGAGGTAAGGTCTCACCCGACGCGTCGCTCGCCGACGACACTTTCGGCTGCTTCGCTGCTGAAACGCGCGTAGCGCTGCATTGCTTCGCAGTTCAATCATAGATCTGCCCGAGAAATTAGTTGTCTGAATCTGCCGCAGCATTCACTCCGGCGAGAAAAGCGCCGCTCTCCACCCCTTTGGTGAAGAAAGCAGAAGCGCCGGCGTTCATCGCGATTCGACGGATTGAGGGATCGTCCTGGCCAGTCAACACAATCACGCGTGTCGAGGGCGAAACCCGTCGCAGCCGCGCTTGCACTTCGAGCCCGTTCATATCCGGCATAAAAATGTCGATCACTGCCAATTCGGGCCGATGCATCGCGGCGTGCTCCAAAAATGCAATCGGATCAGTGAAGATTTCTACATTATTCCAACCGGCCGAATCGAGGAGCCGGCGCGTGGCTTTGAGGATCGAGGCGTCGTCGTCGAGAAGGTACACAGCCGCAGCCTCTCGATTAATCGCAACCATGTTCATCTCCGTTGCTTTTGTCATTACGTTTTCGACTCATCGCGACCGTACCGTCACGAGAACGGATTCGGACACATTCAAAATTCGTATGCGGATCGCTAAATGGTCCCGTCTCATAATCCGATACATCTTCGTTAATCAGCCAGACGTGCGAACAATCGGGCGCAACATCAGGCATGCGACTGTTTAGCGTTCCAGACCAGCGGACCGCAATGAGACCTTAGTCCATGGTTTGATGCGGCGGTGGCGTAAACGATTTTACCAGCAAAGCGGCCAAATGGCAGATCGCGCCTCAACGATTTACTGATTGTCCGAGGAGACCGCAGTACATAAACTCGACGCCGTGCCACCGGGTTCGTTTCGTCACAACGGAGCCAATCGGGTCATGCGCAATTTTGCGAAAAAAGGATTAGTAATCGAGCCCGCCTCTCGTTAGGCGATAACAATACCTGGCCAAAAAAGAACATCGAAACCCAGCATGCCAATCCTCGAGAAAACAATTCGCATTGCCGCAATTGCCCTTGCCGTGCTGTTCATCGGCCTCAGCTTGTTCGGGATCTTGGGCGCGTGGTTTGTTGATCGCAAGGCCACCGACGTCGCGCTTAAAGTATTTGGTCTCATCGAAACCGGGGTCGAAGTGGTTGATGCCGGAGTGGGCCGGGTGAACGACCTCATCGCCACAAGCCGGACGGAAGTGCAGCAGGCCTCTGAAACCATCGCCGCCGTCGGTGCACAGGCGCAGGCAAACAGCCCTGTGCTCAACGCGCTGAACGATCGCCTGGACACGAGTCTGGCACCACGCATCGAGAAGATGCAGCAAGCGCTGGCTCCAGTCCGGGACGCACTAAGGAACGTCGCCAACGCGGTCAGCTTGCTGAACTCGCTGCCGATGATGGCCGACCGTGCTCCGCGGTTGGCGGCGATGGACGACACTTTTAACCGGCTCGAAGAGTTGTCCGCGGACGGGAAGCAGCTGCGCGGCACACTGCGGGAACTGGTGGCGGCGAAGCAGGGCGAC
>JBARAJ010000235.1:0-4705 GCA_049791915.1 Candidatus Udaeobacter sp. | reverse complement strand
GTCGTGCCAGACTTTTGCGCGCCGGCCAGAATAAAGTCGAGCCGCTCAATTTTGCGACGCTTGCTGCGGAACATCAGCGAAATGTACATCGCCAAGCTGTACATCGCCAAGCCTGTAGGGGAAGCTGACAGCTTCTCCCGTAACCTGCCCTCGCACGAAGCACGTAGTTGTGGCCTTTATACGTGCCCTTTATGATTCGCGCATGTACAAGTGGTTTTGCCTGCAATTTCGCTGTTCAGTCTTCCTCTTTGTTGTCGGAATGACTACCTGCGCATTAGCCGATGAAGGCATGTGGCTCTTCAACGCGCCGCCGCTGAAACAGCTTCGAGAAAAATACCAATTCGAGCCGTCGCCGCAGTGGATTGAACATCTCCAAAAGGCCAGCGTCCGCTTCAACTCTGGCGGGAGCGGATCCTTCGTTTCGCCGAACGGCCTCGTCATCACAAACCATCACGTTGGCGCCGACACGTTACAGAAGATGGGCAGCGCCGAGCACAATTATCTGCGTGACGGTTTCTATGCGAAAACGCAGGCCGATGAGATCAAATCTACGGATCTAGAGCTGAACGTGCTGATGTCCATCGAGGACGTAACCCCGCGCATCACCAGCGCATTGAAACCCGGCATGACGAGCGATCAGGCTTCCAAGGCGCGCAACGCGGCCATCGCTGCCATTGAAAAGGAAAGCAAAGATAAAACCGGGCTGCGGTCGGATGTCGTCACACTTTACCAGGGCGGCGCCTACCACCTTTACCAATACAAACGTTATGACGACGTGCGGTTGGTCTTCGCGCCTGAGCAGCAAATGGCCTTCTTCGGCGGCGATCCCGACAACTTCGAGTATCCTCGGTACGATCTCGATATCTGCCTTTTTCGAGTGTACGAAAATGGCCAACCCGCAAAGATCGAGCACTTTCTCAAATTCAATTCGAATGGGCCGAACGACCGCGAACTGATTTTCGTAAGCGGCAGCCCCGGCAAAACCGACCGGCAACTCACTTTGGCTGACATGGCCGATATGCGCGATCGCTATCTGCCGTACGCCCTGAACATGTTTTATCGTCGCGAAGTGCTGGAATCGGCCTACAGCGCGCGTTCATTCGAGAACGGACGTAAAGCGCGCGAGGACTTGTTTGGCGTTCAAAACAACCGGAAACGCTACAACGGTTATCTGGCTGGACTGCTTGATCCGCAAATCTGGTCAGCGCTTGAAGCGCGCGAGGGAAAACTGCGCGACGCGATTGGGCGCGATGCGAAATTCAAGTCCACACTTTCTGCCTACGACCGGATCAAGCGTGCGCAGGCTGAGATTGCGAAGAACGCGCCAGTGTACAATTACCTCGAGCAGGAACGGCCACTCACGGTTGGTTACCGCGGGCCGCGAGCATTCTCCGGGGATCTTTTCAAGTATGCGCGCCTTCTGCTGCGCGCCGCCGATGAACGCGCAAAGCCCAACGGAGAACGGATCCCGACGTTTCGTGATAGCGCGCGCGAATCGTTGGAACTGGAGCTTTTTTCGAACGAACCGATCTATGACGATTACGAGATTTTGCGACTCACGGACTCGTTGACCGATTTCGCCTCTGCATTCGGCGCAGACAATCCGCTAGTGAAAAAAGTGCTCGCTGGAAAGTCGCCGCACGCGCGCGTAGTTGAACTTGTCTTAGGAACAAAGCTCAAGGACGCAGCTGTACGGAAAGATCTCTACAGCAAAAACGCAGCTGCGCTGCAGACGGCGCACGATCCGATGATCGATCTCGCTCGCATGATCGATGCGCAAGCCACAGAAGCGCGAAAGATTTACAGCGCGCATGATGAAATCAAAAAACAGGCGTATGCCGATATTGCAAAGGCGCGGTTTGCCATTGAAGGCGCTAGCGGTTACCCGGATGCGACTTTTACGCTGCGACTCTCCTATGGAACAGTGCGCGGATACGAGCAGGACGGAAAACAAATCCCCGCGTTCACCGATTTTGCCGGTCTATATCAGCGGGCGGCCGAACACGACAACCGGCCACCATTTGATCTGCCGAAACGTTGGCTCGACAAGAAAACGAATCTAAACCTTTCCACAAAATTTGATTTCGTCTCCGATGCCGACATCATCGGCGGCAACAGCGGGAGTCCCGTGGTGAACAAAGCAAACGAATTCGTCGGTATTATTTTCGACGGCAACATTCAATCACTCGTGGCCGATTGCATTTACACGGATACGCAGGCGCGCGCCGTGTCTGTTGATTCCGCCGCCATCATCGAGGCGCTGCGTAAAGTTTACGATGCGCAACCGCTCGTGGACGAGTTGCTGGGCGCGAAATAGGCTAATCGCTTGCTACACTTGTCATGTCGAGCGAAGTCGGACTCTCGATATTAAGCCAACGGCGCACTACAAGATAATTAGAGATTTCTTCGAATCCGCCTCGGAATGATAGAGGACGCTATGGCAGCTGTTTCAGCAGCATTTTCCAGCGCGCCCATGCTTCGTCGCGCGCTTTTCTATCAGATTCGCGAACTGCAGGGTTGGACGGCTCACCTGAACGCATGAATCCGTGGCCCGCGCCTTTGTAGATCACCGGTTCGTATTTTTTGCCGGCGGCTTTCATCAGATCTTCGGCCTTGGGGATGGTTGCGTTCACTCGCTCATCGTTCTCGCCGTAAAAGCCGTAAACTGGACACGCGATATTCGCGACTTTGGCGGCTTCATCAGGCGCGGTACCGTAAAACGAATAGACCGCTTTTAGTTTTGGATTTTCATTGCCGTACGCAAACGCCCATCCCCCGCCCCGACAAAATCCACAGACAGCAAGCGTGCCGTTGCACGCCGGAATTTTGAGCGCGTAATCGGCCGTCGCGTCAAGAACCGCTTTGACCTGATCTTGCGTCACGGCTGATGTCGCTTTGCTCGCGCCATCGGCATCTTCAAACTTTTGACCGTTGAGAAAATCGGGCGCAATCGCGATGACTCCATTTTCTGCCAGCTCATCGCACATGCTGCGCAGCCAATCAGTCAGGCCAAAAATTTCCTGAATGACCAGCACGGCAGGGGCTTTGTCTTTACGCTCGGGATAAACGACGAAGGCTTTAATCGTACGGTCGCCTGACTTGATATCGACCCACTCGCCGTGGCGTGGCGAATTGTTCAGGCGGTCCTTGCCAAAATCTTTGTACTCCTGTGCGGAAAGCGATTGTCCCCCGTGGCAGGCAAAAATGAGTCCCACCATCAATCGCAACAGCCAGTAAGTCGGATCGGGATAACGATTAAACCAATTCATCACCGGTAAAACGGATGCCGAGGTTCCAAAGCGGACTAACGGAGCGCCGTCGCGGAAGCTTTTCCTTTTCCCATCATCGCATCGATGCTCCAACCGCCGGAACCACGTAGAAAGATGTAGAAAAACACGAAACAGTAAACCACCGCCAGCTCGCCCTTGTTCACATAAGGAATCAGACCCTTCGGCGCATGCATCATAAAAAACGCCACAGCCATTTCACCGGAGGCGATGAATGCGGCGACTCGCGTCAGCAGACCAAACGCAATGAGAAATCCGCAAACGATCTCCACCCAGCCGCCGACCAACATCAAGGTCGGAAGCGCTTCGCCTTTATGACTGAAGGTGCCGAATATCTTGTCGAGCCCATGACAGGCAAACATCAGGCCGACGACAAAACGCATGACGCAATAAAAGGGATCCGCAAATCGATTGAGAGAGTTCATGACGGGTTAGGCTGAATGATATCGCGATGGGATGTCAAGCCTGTTGCCTTTCGGCCGTTGACAGCGACCGGGGTCACCGACCCCGGTTACACCTACGCTGCTTTCCTGGCCGGTTGCGCTTTTTTCGGGCGTGATTTGCCTTTGCTTTTTCCTTTCGCTCCACTCTGTTCGAGGCTCTTCTGCAAAACCGATACCAAGTCGATTACCTTTGTCGGCTTCGGTGCTTTCCTCGGCTTCTCTTCGATTTCCTTGCCGCCGGCTTCCACTTTTTCCTCGATCACATCCATGAGTGCCTCGCGATAATCGTCCTTGTATTTTTCAGGCTGCCATTTGGAGGTCATGCTGCCGATAAGTGATTTGGCCATGTTCATTTCCCGTTTGCCGACTTCCAGTTTCTTTGGAACATGAAGCTTCTCCGGGTCGGCCAACTCATCAGCGAAATGCATTAATTCGAGAACGAGCGCACCGTCCTCCGGCTTGACACCAGCCAGGTATTGCCGCGTTTTGATGACCACCTTCGCGACGCCAATCTTGTTAGTGTCTTTCAACGCGTCCCGCAGGAGCGCATAAGCTTTGTCTCCGCCTTTCTGCGGCTCCAGATAGTACGGCTTATAGAAGAACATCGGATCAATTTCTTCCAGATCGACGAAGTCCTTAATGTCGACAGTCTGAGTAGCTTCGAGATCAACTCGCTGAAAATCTTCATCCCGCAGCACGACGTATTTGCCCTTCTCGTACTCGTAGCCCTTGACGATCTGGTCCCAGGGAACCTCCCTGCCGTCTTTTTCAGCAACGCGTTTGTAATTAACCGGGCTTAGATCGGTCCTGCGCAGAAGACGGAACTTCAGTTCCTCGCGCCGCGTAGCTGGATAAAGCGCGATCGGTATATTGACCAGTCCGAAGCTAATGCTGCCCTTCCAAATCGCTCGTGCCATATAACGTATTTCGTGCCGCGTTCGTCGATCGCGTGCGCAAACGTTTGATTCTGTAGCG
>JBARAJ010000234.1:0-62725 GCA_049791915.1 Candidatus Udaeobacter sp. | reverse complement strand
GCCGCGAGCCAGGGAGCCAATCCGCATCCCGTGACTGCGCGCCTGCCGTTGGAACGATTCAAACCCTCGTGAACTCATGCATCATAAGCGGCTTATGATGCGGGATTCCAGGCACGCATTAGTCGTTGATCGGGACGAAACGTACTCGGCTGCTGACTGATGCCAGGTCGCATAGCTCGCTCCCTCACTTGACTCCTCTACTGAACAAGGGAGAGGCGGACGCTCCCACTGGATGAGCGCAGAAAACCACTGCTGTTCGTAACGGAGCTGGTGCCACGGATGAAAAAATTGCTGCCGCGCCGTCTACTAACCTGAAGTGGCGGTCGTCGGGCGCGAATTTGTTTTAGCGGAAATCTTCGGTGGTTAAGCCCGCTCCTTCGATTATGCTTTTCAAGGTGCCGATCGGAATCTGCTTGTTCCCGTGCATAGCGACGATTACCTGGCGGCCATTTAAATGACGCCACTTTTGGTGGCTTCCTTTTTGGCTTACCAACGCAAAACCATGTTTGCGCAAGACGCGAATGACGTGTTGGGCTGTGCAAACAGGGAAGCGCTCGTTGACTCGCGATCTCCCGATCGCTCGGTCGCATCACCATGCGACCAATGCAGTCCATCCACCGGCTCCCCAGCACGGCGTATTCACGTGAGCGCAACTTCCAAGACTTTTGCGCCGGCAGGCAAATCGACCGGCGTCGGCTCAAACCAAAGTTCAAGAGCTTCCTTTGCGTTTTGGATCGCTTCGTCCTCTGTGTCGCCTGCGGAGGCGCAACCGGGTAATTCGGGGAAAAATGCCGCCCAACGCTTCGTTTCTGAATCGTGTTCGACAACCAGCCGCAACCTCATGCGCACATAATAGATCAAAACGGGAGCGAGCAAAAGCGTCGACTTCCACGATGTCGATCCTATCAGCAAGGGCGCACGCGTCGCGACAACCAAACACCGATGAACACCAGTGCGGTTCGTCCGCCGGATTCTTATCCCGATTGAAACTCGCTCGCTGCCCGCATTGACTTATGCGCTCCCGCGCATTTCGACCTTGCGGTTTGCCCATCTATGTCGCTTTCGTCCCCGCAGCTCCATTCACCCGCTCCTACCCTCGTCACTTTACCTTCTATGTCGCTGATCCCATCAGCTCCATTGCAAGCAGGCCACACTGCAAACATCTTCCAGGAATGACTCCAGGGTTTGAAACTCGCTCGTCTCCCAACTTACTCGTCGCTACCCTCGCGACTTTACCTTCTATCTCGCTGGTCCCATGAGCTCGATTGGGGTTGGGTTGGTTATTCCCGATCTGTGGCAACAGGAGGCAGTGCGCGCGTTGCAACAGGGACAAGACGTGGTGGTGCAGGCGCCGACAGGATCGGGCAAGACTTATATCTTCGAGCTGCTTTATCCGAACCTAAAAACTCAGGCGGTGTTCACCGTCCCGACCCGCGCACTCGCTAACGATAAATTATCGGAATGGCGCGCGCGCAGCTGGGATGTCGGCATATCCACGGGTGACGTCGCGCTAAATCTCGACGCGAAGGTTGTAGTCGCGACGCTCGAAACGCAGCGCGGGCGGTTTCTCCGCGGCGAAGGCCCGGGTCTCCTGGTCATGGATGAATTTCAAATGCTGGGCGATCCGATGCGGGGCGTGCATTACGAGCTCGCCGTCGCCCTCGCACCGAAAAACACACAGTTGCTCTTTTTGAGCGGGAGCGTGGCCAACCCGCGCGACGTGGTGGCCTGGCTGCAACGCATCGGACGTGACGCCGTCCTCATCGAACATAAGACGCGACCGGTGCCGCTGGAGGAAACTGATCTCGGAAATTTGCCTGATTCCCAATTTGTTCAGTCGCGCAGTCCGAGCCGGACGGGCGGATCTTTCTGGCCACGCATGGTTGGCCGCGCCATGCGCGCGGACCTTGCGCCGGTGTTGGTGTTCGCGCCGCGTCGCGCCGCTGCCGAACAGATCGCGCAAGCCATCGCGGCGGCCCTGCCGGTGCGCGATCCGCTGCGATTGACCCCGGCCCAGGAAGCAACCACGGGGAAGAGCCTGACTAAACTCTTGCGGAATCGTGTGGCGTATCATCACAGCGGACTCAGTTACGCCGCGCGCGCCGGTGTGGTGGAATCGCTCGCCAAAGCGGGACAACTCAACGTCGTTGTCGCGACGATGGGACTTGCCGCCGGGATCAATTTTTCGATGCGCTCGGTGATCGTGACCGATCGACGTTATTTCGCCGGCAATTTCGAGCGCCAGGTCGAAGCGGACGAGCTTCTCCAGATGTTTGGCCGCGCCGGCCGCCGTGGTCTCGATGAAGTCGGTCACGCGCTTTACACGAACGATCTGCCGCGGTTGAGCGACACAAAAGCGCGCCAACTGAGACGCGCAGCCCAGGTGGATTGGCCCAGCCTGATAAGCGTGATGCACGCGGCCAAACAGCGCGGCGAACAACCGTTCGCGGCGGCGGTGGAACTGACCCACTCATTGTTCAGCGTGCAACGCGTGCCGCTCGGCGTCGAACACTCACTCGATAGCGGGCCGCGGCCGTGTGGACTTTGGGTGACCGATGAGCGCGCGCGGTTCGTCCGGCGCGGAATGATCGAGATGCTGAATTCGCGCGAAGAATGGGAGGCGAAACCGGCGGCAGAAAGTGTGACGGTCGGTCGCGCTTTTGTGCGCCAAAACGATCGGTGGCGAGGGGCGCTGACCGTGCCGCATATGCTCGATGGAGTCGGCACGGGAAATCTCTGCCGGCTGCGCGAGCAGAACCATTACGGGCGCGAGTTGCCGGTCGCGACGGTGCTCGCTTCGGGAGAAGTGGCATTGGTGAAATGGCTGAAGAAAGAACTAAAGCCAGGGGAAAACATCCAACGCCGAACACCCAACTCCGATAAATCGCGAGCAGGTACTCAACACCCAATGAGAATGCGGGCGCTTAGTCGCGACGAGTTCGAGAATGAAGTGCGACCGCTGCTGACGGAGGTCGTGAAACCGGGCACGATCGTCGACTGGATCATGCGCGGAAATCTGCTTTCGGTCCGGCTCGATTACGCCAATGTGCCGGTCAACGCTCACATCGATTCGACTGGCAACGCGTTGATCGATCCGCCGGAGCGCGAGAACCTGCCGGACGTTTGTCGAGCGTGCGATCAGTTGGAGCACGATAAAACCGTCGCGATCGTGAACTCGCCAACGTACGCGTGGCGACATCTTGGACTGGTTGAACCCGACGGCACACCGACGAGGCGGGGAATGATCTTCTCGTTTTTCCACGGCGGCGAAGGGCTGGCGGTGGCGGTCGCGCTCGAAGATGAAACCTATCCGATCGACGAATTGGTTTTCGATCTGGCCAATATTCGCGCCGGTCCGCGTTTCGCCGGCGAAGATGCTCCGATGGGTGGGCGGCTCGGCATTTTGTGTCAGCGAGTCTACCGCCGGGCCGATTATCCAAGCTACCTCACCATGGGCGTGCCGGTGCATTACGGCGCCGGCGCATCGGAAGTGGTGCGCGCGCTGGTGGCTGATCCGCGCTCCAAGCACAAGCTCACCAACGAACTGTTGCGTCATGGTGATATCGAACGGGCGCTGGTAGAGTGGCGCAGCATTCTTCGCCACATCGTCCTTGCGCCCGCCTATCCGTTGTCGCGATGGACGGAACTGAAAGCGGCGGCCAAAGAGCTTATCGATAAAACCGCTTCGCCCACATCTGCTGTCGATCTTGGGACATTGGTGCCGTTGCAGCAGCGGGCTGTCGGGAAGTGACACCGCGGTGAGGCACGCATCATCTTTGGCGAAATCCAATTTGATGAACTCTAAGGTTCTAAGAAAGAACGCCGTCATCTCCCATCCATCATAACCCCCTTCACTGAAAGTTACGGCGCGTCGAGAGCGGCTTATGATGAAACACTCTCGGATGCGACTCAGCTAGTGTTAAAAGATTTCTGTTCCCATTGGAGCCTGTCCGGACGCAAGGAAGGTCTTCACCAATTCGCCTTCACCACAAACAGTCATTCCCGAAAAACGTTTGAACCATTTGCCATCCGGAACCTCCGGTTCGGTGTCGAGCCAGTCGGCGAGCGCGCCAAGGTGATCCGAAGAAATCTCGCGCCTCTTGATTCGATCCAATAAATGATTGAGCAACGCCGGCGGAAGATTTCGCCGCCGAATCTCAGGCATTTTCGCGCTGGCCGTAGAAGCCACGGCCGATCGATTCGCGGATCCTTGCTTCTTCTGCCGGATCAGTGGCGTTGACCATGCGTTCTGCGAGGCTCGACAGTTCTTTCCCCGTCAATCTCCGCTCGGCGTCGAGCTGATAAGCAAAACGAATGACGTCCAATTGTTCCTTCGGATCCAGCCGCTTGATTTCTTCGATGATCTTGCTCGCTGTCATCTCGCGTCCGAATTCTAACACCGGGCTCGTCGAAAATCAGCGCCTATTTCCGCAGGCATCCCAGATCTTCGAGAGGCAACCCTTTAGGGAGACGGGACGCTCTGCAGGAGCTCGAGTTCCTGCCACCGCGCGTAGAGGTGCGCGACTTTGTCGCGTGCCGTTTTCAGTTGGGTCTCCAAGTCGAAAATCTCCGAGCGCGGTTTCGCATAAAAATCCGGCGCGGCAAACGTGGCCTCCAAATCCGACACCTTGTTTTCTGCAGAAAGAATATTCGCCTCCATCGACTCCCATTCGCGCTCTTCTTTCCACTTAAGCTTCCGCGGTTTGTCTTTGCTTTTCGTTTGCTCAGCGGCGGCTGCGGGCGGCGTGGGGTACGAATCGCGAACCGGGGCGGGTGCGCCTCGTTTTTCCAGGTAGTAGTCGTAGTTCCCGACGTGATAGACCACGCGGCCCTCGCCTTCGAAAGCGAGAATCGAGGTACAAACGCGATTCAAAAAATAGCGATCGTGACTCACCACGATGACGCAGCCGCCGAAGGCGACGAGCGCTTCCTCGAGCAAGCGCAACGTTTCGAGATCGAGATCGTTCGTCGGTTCGTCGAGCATCAGAACGTTGCCGCCTCGCTTCAGGATTTTGGCGAGCAGCACCCGGCTCCGTTCGCCACCACTGAGCTGCGAAATCTTCGTGTTGATGCGCTCTTCGCTGAAAAGAAATCGCCGCAGATAAGCGCGCAACGTGATGCTCTGGTCGCCGAGTGTGACGTTTTCTCCGCCACTCCCGACTTCTTCCCAAACCGTTTTCTCATCGTCGAGGAGGAGCCGATTTTGATCCACGTAATTGATCTGGGTCCGCGCGCCGATCTCCACTGCCCCCCTCGCGGCGGGCAGTTCCTGCAGAATGACTTTGAGGAGCGAAGACTTGCCGAGTCCGTTGCGACCGACAACACCGAGGCGTTCACCGGCCACGAGATTCAGATTCACGTGCTGAAAGAGTGTGCGTCCGCCCAACTCCACACTGACATCGCGCAATTCGATGATGCGATTCGCGAGCTTCGGCGGCGTGGGGATAATCAACTCGACGTCGAGCTCCGCCTCCGGCGCTTCCTGGGCGGCCATCTCGAAATAACGTTCCACGCGGTCCACCGATTTCGTCCGGCGCGCGCGGGGCGCTTTTCTCACCCATTGCAGTTCCCGTTTTAAAAACTTCTGCCGTTGATGTTCCTGCGCCTCCTCGACCGCTTGTCGCTGCGCGCGCGCGAGCAGGTAATCGGTGTAGTTGCCGTCGTAGCTGGTGAACTCGCCGCGCGACAGCTCGACGATCCGCGTCGCCACCCGATCGAGAAAATAGCGATCATGTGTGACGAACAAACAGGTGCCGGCATAACGCGCGAGAAAGTCCTCAAGCCATTCGATCGAGCCAGTGTCGAGATGGTTGGTCGGTTCGTCGAGAATCAGAAAATCAGGACGCGCGAGAAGCGCCCGGCAAAGCGCGACGCGGCGTTTTTCCCCGCCTGAAAGCGTGCCCACGATGCGATCGGATTCCGGCGCGTGCAGATTCGTGATGAGCGACTTGATCCGATGTTCCAAATTCCAACCGTCGGCCTGAATAATTTGCTCCAGGAGCGAAGCGCTGAGCGGGCTGTCGGCCGGGACGCGTTCGTATTCGGCGATGAGGTCGAGAATCCGTTGCGCGCCGCTGAGAATGTTTGCATGGACCGTGGCCCCATCGTTCAAGCCGGAAAGTTGTGGCATGTAGCCGGTGACGAGATCACGCCGGCGTGTGAATTCGCCTGAATCGGCTTGGGCCACACCCGCCGCGATTTGGAGAAAGGTCGATTTGCCTGAGCCGTTGCGACCGACAAGCCCAATGTGCTCGCCCTCCGTAAAGGCAATCGTCGCGCCGTCGAGGACGACCTGAGTGCCGTATTTGACGGAAAGGTTGCTCGCGCTCGCGATGACGGCGGTTGACGTCTCTGCCATAGGAAGGCCGAACGTCGAACGCCCAACGCCGGACGTCCAATCAAAGAGCGCGATCGGCGCCGACTAGTTCAGCGTTTCTCCTACGATTTCGTATTTCTGTTTTAAGTGGTCAATGTACGAGCTGTACGTCTCGGCGAGCGGTGCACTTTCGATGAAGAGAATATTCTCGGCATTAAATTGCGCGCTCCGCGAAAAATTATAAGAGCCGGTGATCACAGTATTGTCGATCACAAGAACTTTGTTGTGCATGTAATTGTGGTGCCCAGGCACAATGTAGGGTGTTGAGCTTTTCCCAATCAGGCCGGCGCCCGCGATGATCTCTTTGAGCGCGCCGATTTTCCATCGGTTTTGCGGCACCTCCTGCCACTGCACGTAAACCTGTTCCATTTGCGTGCGATCGTAGATGCCGTCCACGACGACGCGCCCGTTACGCATCAACTTTCCCAGTTCGCCGATCAGCGTGCCGGAGTTGATCAGCAAGCTGCAGATCCGAACGCGGCGTTGTGCTGCTCGCACACGCCTGGCGATCTCCGAATCGATTTCCAAACCGCAGCCCGGAGAAAACATGACATGCACCTCAGCCGGTCGACCAGCAAAGCTGACCGGTACCGGCTCCGTGTGGATCTTGCCCGTGTTCTCGAAGTTTTGTTTCTCCCAGAGCTGTTCGAAATCTTCACCGTAGTAATTGGCTAAAGCCTGCGAGTCGATTTCGACAACGTTGTTTTCCATTAACGTGAAGGCGTCATCAGTCATGTTGGCCGAGCCGGTCCAGACGGTTTGTCCATCGCGTAGAATGAACTTGCTGTGCATCAGTTTCATTCCAGCGATGCGGCGCCACGGATAACCCAGCGATTGCACAAATGCGCCGGTGCCTGATGGGGCCGGGTCCTGACCGGCAGCGACATTTGGCGGAGACGGTTTATCGGCATCGTAGCAAAAACGAATTTCTACGCCTGCTTCCGCGCGCTCCCGTAAAGCGGAACTCAGTGAAGCTTTCAGCGGATCACTGAATCGCATGTCGTAAACCGCAAAATCGAGAGTCTGCTTCGCCGCGCCTATAAACGCGATCAGCCGCGCCATGACCTCGTCCGCGGCTTGTTCGCCTTCAGCGAGAAAGAACACCGAAATATTATCCACGCCGAGACCGGCCATCGCCTGACCTGCGCGACAACGCAAGACGACTTTCTGATCACCACATCGCCGTACACGACTGGGTGCTTGACCCTCCGTTCGAGGGCGGAAATAATGCGACCGTGCTCAGCACGGATTCGGCACACGAGACCACCGACGTCGAGTTCGACGCGGACGGGACGACGCTTCGGGGGTGGCTGTATCGTCCACGAGGCCGCGCGGCAGGCGCTCCTGCCGTGGTCATGGCCCACGGCTACAACTGTATTAAGGAGCTCTACCTCGACCGGTACGCAGCTGCCATCGCGGACGCGGGTCATGTCGTCCTCGCTTACGACCACCGCAATTTCGGGGACAGCGACGGGGAGCAGCGACAGGAGTTGGACCCGTGGATGCAGGTCCGCGACTACCGCAACGCGATCACGTTCGTGCAGACGCTCGACGGCGTCGACCCTGAGCGGATCGGCATCTGGGGCACGAGCTACGCGGGCGGCCACGTCCTCGTCGTCGCCGCGATCGACCGCCGTGTGCGCTGCGTGGTCGCGCAGGTGCCGACGATCAGCGGCTGGCAGACGACGCTGCGGCGGATCGCGCCGCAAGCGCTCCCTGGCCAACGCGACGCCTGGGATGCGGATCGCCTCGAGCGCTACAAGGGCAACCCGCCGAAAATGGTCCCAATGGTGGTCGACCCCGCCGCGGGCGGCGCGGCGTCACACGGGAGTGCGGACGCGTGGGAGTTCTTCACCGGCAAGAACGCGCCGGAGGAGGACAAATGGCGGTTTAAAAAGTGGCGTAACGAAATCACGCTGCGGTCGCTCGAGATGTACTCGGAGTACGAGCCCGGCGCATTCATCGAGCGCATCGCGCCGACCCCGCTCCTCATGGTGCTCGGCGACGCCGACGTCGTCTGCCCCACCGACCTCGCCCTGGCGGCGTTCAACCGCGCCGGCGAACCTAAGCGGCTGGAACTTTACCCCGGCGGTCACTTCGCGGCTTACACCGACCAGCTCGACCGCGCGGCAAAGGCCGCCACGGAGTGGTTCACGGAGCATCTGCGGCCATAGCGCGACTTCACAAATGCTGTAGCCACGTGCCTGTGGCCGGTTCAGCTCGGCGCTGTTTTTCACACCCGAGAGACGGCCCACAGGGCCGTGGCTACATCGCCCCAGTTTTGTGTTGCTCGGCACACGGCCGGCAACGGCGCACATTAACCCCGAACGGCCGCAATCAATGCATCGTAAGCGGCTTAAGATCGCGCTGACGCGACTTCGCCAGTCGGAAAATATCCAGCCATCATGAATTCATCCATCATAACCGGCTTACGATAGATGAATTTTCATTCTGTGACTTCTTTCAATCCATTTTGTGACCGAGATGGCCGCCACTACACTGCCTTTTGTGCGTGCGACGAAGTTTGAATTTGAAAAACGGTTCTGGATCATCTGTGCGATCTACTTTGTAGGATTTTTTCTGTCCGTTTTTGATCACACGCCGTTCATTGTCGCGCTTCGACACTTGATCGCGCCGTCGATAGCGCGCGGCAGTGTCGATTCTGACAGATTCGCGCGGGCCGTGATTGCGATTGGCGCGTTATTCGTGTTTCTGAGTGCCGCGTTGCGAACATGGGGCGCGGCTTATTTGCGAACCGCAATTGTTCACGACACCGCTCAACATTCCGACGCACTGGTGGCGGATGGGCCGTTTCGTTATACGCGAAATCCGCTTTATCTCGCCAACCTGCCGATGGCGGCTGGAATCGGTGTTCTGGCGAGCGTGTCGGGATTCATTTTCCTGGTCCTGGCGAATTGGATTTTCGTTTACCGCCTGATTTTTCGTGAAGAAGAAGCGCTGCGGCAAAGCCAGGGCGAATCGTATCGCGCCTATTGCCGGGCGGTTCCCCGTTTTTGGCCGTCACTCAAGTCGCGGGTTCCCCCTGGAAATCGTCGACCGCAATGGAGTCAAGCGTTGGGAGGTGAAAGTTTTGTCTGGCTTTTTGGGCTGGCCGAGTTGCTAGTCGCGATGACGATGCGGCCCCTCGCGTGGCTGATCGCGTTCCCGCTCGGATTTCTCGCGCATTTTGTGATTACCAAGCGGATTCAAAAGCGCGGACGTCAAGCAGGCAATATCGCGAGCCGGTGACCGACGGATTCTGCATGATGGGTCCGATTCACCTGCGCTGTCGGCGCAAAACGCGATGGCGATCTTGCGAAAGTCGCCCACGCTTCGCGCAAGACGCGCAACGTTGCCTGTTATTCAGCGGCGCCGTAGGTTCGCCGCATGCTGCGCATTTGCTGCGTCGCCTTGTCGATCTTCGCTTCAGCAATCATCGCCAGCGCTGCTGCGGACGATTTTCCGATCAAGAAATTCAGCCCTTTCACATGGGTAGTTGATTATGAGGCATCCTGGTCGCCGGATTCGCGACAAATTGTGCTCATCTCGAGCCGGCATGGCGGAATGAAGGTGCATGTGATGAATGCTGACAGCACGAGTCACGGCGGCGACATGCGCCAGCTCACGTTTGGCAATGACGAAGATGACTCGCCGGCCTGGTCGCCGGACGGAAAGAAGATCGCATTCGTGTCGATTAGGGCTGGTGTGTCGCAGATTTTTGTGATGAATGCCGACGGCACAAACGTCCGCGAGCTCACCAACGGCAACGCCGAGAACATCCATCCAACGTGGGCGGCGGACAGTCAGCGCATCTTGTTTAACACCACGAAATTTGTTGGCGCGACCGCGGCGGACGGTCGCGAGGTGCCGAGTGATAACAAAGTAATAGGCGAACAGATCGATAAGAAGATGGACCTGGCAACGGTGCGCGTGGACGGGACGGAGTTGAAACGCCTGACGAATGGTGGCGGCTACACTTACGCGTCATTCTCGCCGGATGAGTCGTCGATCTTGCACCGGCGCATCGACGGCGCGAAGTCGCAGATTTTTGTGATGAACGCCGACGCGACCAACGATCACAACATTTCCGGCGAGAGCACGCTCGACGGCTGGCCGGCATGGTCGAACGACGGCAAGCGCGTAATATTCTCGCGGCGCGTGAACGATCGCTTCCAGCTTTTCGTGATGAATCGCGACGGCAGCGTCGTGATGCAACTGACCGATGCTGCGGGCGAGTTCGTCAATCCGCGATGGTCGCCGGATGGAACAAAGATCGTATGCGCGCGTCGCCTCGGCGACATGAACGTGGTGATTTTTCCCGCGCCAAAATAGCGTCCTGTTATCAGCTTTTGCTCATTTGCACCCGAGACCCGCTCACTCCATATCCGGGTAAGGCCCTTTACCGCCTTCGGCGATGAAACGGTCGACCCGCGCCGTAACAACGGGCAGCGGTACCGAGCCGAGCTCGAGCACAGCATCGTGGAAAGCGCGGAGGTTGAATTTCGGTCCGAGCGCCTTCTCCGCTTTTTCGCGGGCGCGCACGATCGCGAGCTCGCCCATATAATAAGAGAGGGCTTGCGCGGGCCAGGCGATGTAACGGTCCACCTCGGTTTCGATCTCATGCTCGGGCAACGCGGTGTAATCGTGCATATACTTGAGCGCCTGTTCGCGCGTCCAACCTTTCGAGTGCACGCCAGTGTCGACAACGAGCCGCGCCGCCCGCCAGATCTGATAACCCAGCATGCCGAAACGCTCGTATGGCGTCTCGTACATCCCCATTTCCTGGCCCAGCTTTTCACAATAAAGCGCCCAGCCTTCACCGTACGCGGAGATGTAGTCGAATCGCCGAAATTCCGGCTGGTTCTTGTGCTCGAGCGCGATCGGAATCTGGAATGCATGTCCCGGCGCGGACTCGTGCAGGGTCAGCGCGGGCAGATTGTAGAGCGGGCGATGCGGCAAATCGTATGTGTTCAGGAGATAAACGCCCGGACCGCCACGGCCTGAAGTATAAAAGGGCGCGAGATCGGCCGGGACCGGTTTGATGGCGAAGCGCGTGCGCGGCAGATAGCCAAAGTATTGCGACGATTTGCCGTCGAATACTTTCGCAATCCAGGCGGCCCGATTGAGCAATTCTTGCGGTGTTTTGGCGTAGAACTGCGGATCGTCACGGAGGAATTTCAGGAATGCCGGAAACTCGCCTTTGAACCCGGATTCGTGCATCGCATCGACCATCTGCTGATGTAGTTTGGCAACCTCCGACACGCCGATCTGGTGAATTTCGTCGGGCGAGAGATCGAGCGTGGTAAACTCGCGAATTTTCTGGCGATAGTACGTTTTCCCGTCCGGCAGCGCTTCGGCCGCAAGCGTCGTGCGGGTGTGCGGCACATATTCGTTCCGGAAGAATTTGAGCAGTTCCGCATAAGCCGGCTGCACGATCTCACGGATCACCTGTGCGGCTTCCGATTTGACCTTGGCCTGGTCGGACGGCTGAACTCCCACCATCGGTTCCCGGAATGGTGTGTAGAGCAGATTGTCTTCGGGTTTGCCCTCCGCAATGGTGGCGATGGATTTTTCGCGTCCCTGCAAAGTGAGGCGTGGCGGTGTGAAACCGCGCGCAAGCCCCGCCCGCATGTTCGCGATTTCTTCGTGGAAATAGCGCGGGATGTCCCGCATTTGCGCGATCCAGTTTTTGTAATCCGTCAGCGTCTTGAAAGGTCGCCGCGCCGTGTAGCCCACATCGGTCCAGAAAGCAGAATCCGAGTTCGCCGGCATTTCGTAGTCACGGAATTTCTGATCGGCCACGAAATTCTCGATTTCCGGCCGATAAACATCGTAGTTGATCTGCTCCTCCGGCGAGAGCTGCGCACGCGGAACATCATCGAGCTTGTGCAGCACATCCTGCCAGTAACGCAGCCGCATCTCTTGCGTCGCTTGATCTACTTTTGGCAGGCGATCGGGAACCGGTTTTTCGACTCCTTCGAGCCCGGGAAACTGCTCCAGCCGCCACTTCCATTCCTCTGTGTAGATAGCCCGCAGCCGCTCATCTGCGCTTTGTGCTTTGCCAAGACACGGGATGCACGACAACGCTGCAGCACTAAACAAAATGACGGTTTTGAAACTCATTCGTTTCCCAACTCACTCGCCGCTACCCATCGCGGCTTTACCTTCTATGTCGCTGACCCCGTCAGCTTCATTCATTATTTCGAACAGATACGGCAAAGCGGCAATCGTAGAGTTTCTAGAGTAGCGCGGCTGACGAGGACAAAGAATTTCGCTCACTTGTTAGGATTTTGGCACAGCTTTTCGAAACGCGGATCTTTACGCAGCGGGTCCCAGACCGGATTGATCTGAAGATCGCCGCAGGTTTCGCCATTGGGCACTTCGAGCAGATGCGGCAAAGCAGAGATCGCAGATTCGGTATCGCCAGTTTGCGCCTCCACGATCGCCAGCGCGGTCTCCGCGAACGGCTTCGCTAAAGCGTCACTGTCGTAGTTCGCGATGGCTTGGCGCGCCTGCTCCAATGCCTTCTCCTTTTCGCCAAGGCCGGCATAAGCCCAGGCCAGATGGCACGGCAGCGTTCGCGCATCGACAACAACAACGGACTCAGGTGTTGGCTTCATGGCCGCGACTGCTTTGGTAAACGTAGCGCGAGCTTGGTCTTCCTTACCGGAAAGTTTCTGGCAGAGACCGAGCAACGTCAGGGTGCGAGGATCGTCGGCATATGCCGCGGGTGTGTTCTGCTGAATTTGAACGATCGCTTCGTCGAAGCGTCTCTCGTCATAGAGCTGGATCGCTCTCGCGAAGCTAATGGTCTCGTCGCTGGAATTCGCGGGGGCTTTCGCCAGAACTTGAGCGGCTTCGTTGAGCCGACCTTGCGCTTGGAAGATCAATGCCTTCACCGCGAGTGCCGCCTCGTTGCCGGGCGAGATCTCCAAGGCGCGATCAATGACCGTCCGCGCTTCTTCATAACGACGGACACTCTGGAGTGTATCGGCAAGCGTCAAAAGAATGCCGATGTTGCGCGGGTCCAATTGTGCCGCCGCCTGATAATGTTTTTGCGCAGCCTGAAACTGCCCGAGCCGTCGCTCCAGATGTGCCATCTGCTCAAGGACGAAAGCACTGTTTGGCAAACGTCTGAGCGCTTCTTCGTACGACTGCAGCGCGCCTTTGAAGTCGCGCAAAACGCGGTAGCGATAAACGCCCTGCGCGAGCCACGCTTCCCCGAGCTCTGGCTGAAGCGAGATCGCCCGATCCGCGGCCTCCTTCACCGCCGCGCCGCTGTTCGCCTCCAGATCGATGCCATTGAAATAGAGCTGGCTGCGCGCGACGGCGAGACGGGCCCATGCCAGCGCAAATTGTGGATCGAGCCGAACCGCCTCGGCATAAAGGCCAGCGACCTGTTTTGTGGTGTCGAGGGTAACAGCGCTGTCGAGCGCGACGGCGCGCAAGTAAGCGTCATACGCTGCCACATTCTGGGTGGACTTCTCCACGAGAGCTTTTTGCTCAGCGCCGGTGAGCTTGGCGTTGAGCTGGTCGGCAATGGCATTCGCAACCTCACCTTCCACTCCAAAAACATCGTCGAGTTTGCGGTTGTAGCTTTCTGCCCAAAGGTGCTCGGCCGTTGCAACACGAATCAGCTGGACGTTCACGTGCACAGCGTTAGCGACTTTTTGCACACTGCCCTCGAGCAAATTCGCCACGCCTAACTGCTGGCCGATCTCACGCAAATTCTCGGGCGCACTCTTATATTTCTGCGTCGAGGTCCGCGAAATGACCTTGAGCGCGGCAATCTTAGAAAGTCTGGTCAGGATCTCGTCCTGGATGCCGTCGGTAAAGTAAGCATTCGATTTGTCGTCGCTAAGGTTCTGAAACGGTAGGACAGCGATGCTTTTTTCCGAGATTGACGACGCAGATGCACCACCTCCCGCTATATTTCGGAAAGCAGTTCGCGTCGTCAAAAACAGGCTGGCCGCGCCAAGGACGATCAACGCACCGATCGCCATTGCTACTATCGCGTAGCGGCGACGATTTCCGTGAGCAGCAGATGACGTCTTTCCTGGAATCGCGATGCGCCCGAATTTTGCCGGAAAAGCGGGGTTGCCGATTTCATCATTGTAGAGATTCACTATTTGCAGGCGTTCGCCATGTTTCCCTTCGCATTCACCTAGATCATGAAGGTACGGATGCCACTGGTCGTACTGCTCGAGGTCCTCGGCGGCGTGCTTCGATACAAGAATGTGACCGGCGTCCCCGCAATCCATGACGCGCTGGGCAATATTGATGCCGGCGCCGGCAACGTTCGCCTGCTCGTTCAAATCGGTGACTTCGTTGACCGGACCACTGTGAATGCCCATGCGAACCTGGATTTCGGGATGGCTCTTTAGCGCTTTGGCGATTTCCTCGGCGCAAAGCACCGGTGCCTCCGGATTATTGCGAAAAGCGAGCGCGCCGCCGTCACCGGTAGGCAATCGCAGCAGCTTTCCTTCCGCTTCAGCGGTGCGGTATTGCTCAGTCCCGCGCACGATCTCGCGCAACTTCTCCATCTGAGCGCTCTGCTCGTTAGTGCGCAATTTGGAATAGCCAACGATGTCGATGAAAAGAACGTGGGCGATTTCCAGCCGGACTTTCGATTTCTGCTCATCCGCCATCGCGGCATGAATTTAGGCGGTTCCGGCAAGGCGCTCTATATTAATTTTTCACGGAAGAGCGAGTAACATGATGGCAGCGATTCTCAATTTTTGTGCTGCGTCGAATCGATGCCGGTCAATCGCGCAGTTCATAGGATAGCCGCAAGCACCGATGAACCTCGAAACGAACTTCCAACGGCTCGTTAGCATTCAAACCAATAGCTGCGTCATTCATCCATCATGAGCAGCTTATGATGCAGATTGTTGTGCATCGTGTCGTCAAACAAGGCGGACGAGTTGATTAGCTGATCCAAGTCGCGAAATTCTCAGACTTCTGAAACTCAAACCCTCCCTCGACTGGCTTCTTATCTTCGTTCCGCTCGCGATTTTTCTGCGCTTCTGGTCGGGGGGCATCAGTCCCACTGCGCTCTTCGTTTTCTCCGCTCTCGGCATCATTCCGGTCGCCGGCTGGATCGGGCGCGCCACTGAAGCGCTCGCCGCTCGTGTGGGACAAGGCTTGGGAGCATTGCTCAATGCCACTTTCGGAAACGCCGCGGAACTGATCATCGCCGGCATAGCCCTTTCCAAAGGTCTGACCAATGTGGTGAAAGCCTCCCTTACGGGATCGATCATCGGTAACGTGCTGCTGGTGCTCGGCCTCTCCATCCTAATGGGCGGCACCAAATATAAAAAACAATGTTTCAACCGCACCGCAGCGACTAGCTCCGTGATTTCGCTTTCGCTGGCAGCGATTGGTCTCATCATTCCGACGGTCTTTCATCGCGCCGCCAACCGCACCCCTGGCGGCTGGAGCCCGCTGGTCGAGCAGAAGCTCTCGTTAGGCATCGCCGTCGTGATGTTCCTGACCTACTTCTGCATGCTGGCGTTCTCGCTCCGGACCCACAAGGATCTCTTCCGGGGCGCTGAGGAGCGCGAAGGAACAGAGATTCAATGGTCGCGCAGCAAGGCTGTTATCATCCTGCTCATCGCTACCGCCTTTGTCGCCCTGCTCTCGGAATTTCTCGTCGGGTCGATCGAAAGCGTTCGGGACTCCGTCGGCCTCACCGAGGTGTTTGTCGGGGTTATCGTAGTGGCGATTGTGGGCAACGCGGCCGAGCACTCGACCGCCATCCTCATGGCGATGAAAAACAAGATGGACCTGAGCTTCGGGATCGCGATTAGTTCCAGCCTGCAAATCGCACTTTTCGTCGCGCCGGTGCTGATTTTTCTCTCCTACGCTTTTGGGCGACCGATGGACCTGGAATTTACCCTGCCAGAAGTGGTCGCGGTCGTGGTCTCGGTGTACATCCTGTTTCAGATCAGTAGCGACGGCGAGACGAACTGGATCGAAGGCATCCAACTTCTCTCGCTCTATCTAATTCTCGCGATTCTCTTTTTCTATCTTCCCGAGCCGGCAAACGCCGCACCCTAGGCTTCGCGCGAACCACGTTCGACCGGAGGCGCAAGACTTCGACGAAGAAGCAAGAACGGACGTTCGATCGACAGGAAGAGAATCGTTGCGGCGATGTAGACACAGAGTTCGACGCCGAGAAGCGCGGGCGCAGAAGTGAGATCGATGTTGTGATTTGTGCAGAACTGTTCGACCCCGTTAATAACGAGTTTCTGAATCAAGTAGGTGCTGTAGGCGATGCTGGCGATGAAGGCGGCGCCGGGAATTGCGACTCGACAGAGCGGAAGTCGCGGACTGACCGCGCAAACAAGAAGCGCGGCCATGCCGACGGCGATGAGTGGGAATTGCCAGACGCACGCAGACACGGTGAGGTTTTTGGTTTCGCCGAGATACAGTGCGTAAACGATTAGTCCGAGCGCGGGCAGCCAAAGCCAGGGCGCGCAGTTGATAAGGCGTTGCCACCAGTTCGGTCGAAATCTCTCGATCGCAGCCAGAACAACGCCGAACACGAGCGGATCGAGCCGGGTCCAAGTCGGATAATAAATCCACGCCTGAAAGGCGCGGAACGATACGCCACCATCAACTGATGGGTTCTGTTCAGCCAGGAAAGCGCGTAAGGCGATGCCGCCAACAACGATCAGGCACGGAACGATTACGGCCGCGTGCGGACGGCGATAGAGAAAGAGCAAAAGAAACGGTAGCGCGAGATAGAATTGGTCCTCGACTGCGAGTGACCAGGCATGTGAGAAAGCGGTTCCGCCATGAAGCGCGATGTTTTGCACGGACAACAGAAATTTCCAGAGCGGCTGTGACATTTCGGAATATTCGCGCCATGACGGCAGCAAAAAATAAATCGCCAGCACGGCGAAATAGGCCGGCATAATTCGCAACGCGCGGCGGGTGAAGAACCGGCCGAGTTTGATGCGCTGGTCCCGCGCAAGCGGCGCGAGCAATTGGCCGCCAATCAGATAACCGCTAAGAACAAAGAAAAGATCGACACCAATCCAGCCGAAACGATCCACTCGGCCCGGCAGTTTGAATCCGAACAGCGCCGCGTGGTAAACAACGACCACGATAATGGCGAGCGCGCGGAGAAGATCTAGGCCGGGTTGGCGTTCGCGATTTTGAAAGCGCGGATCGACTCCCATCTCACCACGGTGAGTCTTCAGCCGAACGCCCATAAATCATACTTCGGCGATTGGGCCGAAATCTTTCAGTTATTTGCGCCGACGGCGAAGAAAAAGCTCAGAAGGTAAACCAACGGCAGTGCACCGCATCCAGCACAACTCCTTCGCTGAAAGCTACGGCGCGTCGAGAGCGATGTACCGAAACGTATGTTGGAAGGAGCGAAGCTCGTTTCGGCGAGCCGCCGAAACCGACACGCGACCGCGTATGCTCCCCAGCCGTATCGTGAGACCGCGATGTCAGGAGTCAGCGATCAGTTACGCGCGGCGGCAGCCTTGGCGAGAGCGCGCTCATTACAGGCGGCACGCAAAGCTTTCATCTCAGCGCGCAGCACAACCATTCGCGTAGGGACGCCTTTGTATTTCTTCGTGATTCCTGTGACTGTCCGTTTGACCGCGCCCTGGTGGACAAGGCCCTGAAGCTTTTCGTAAGCACGCAAGCGCAGCAGCTCTTCGCCGCCATTGGCTGCGTTTCGCTCCCGCAGATTGAGTAAAATAATTTCGAATAATGGCTTGAATTCAAAAGAGTCCTTTGACGAAAGCACAGCGACCAGCTCTTCGGTAAGGTTGTCAGGCGCGCGACGGGTGAAAGAGATAGCAGATCGTTTAGACATCTAATAGTATCGCACCGATCCCGGAAATAGCGACCGAGGCAACCTGGCGCGGGGGATGTGGCGACTCCAGGAGTTCAACTCGATTTTTAACGGAGTTTTGCGCAACTTCCGCTGAGACAGCGGACGCTACAGCAAGTCTTCTCCTGAATTCCTGTTTTCCTTTGTTGTTGGCGGTGTCGATTATAGCTCGATTCGCTGGAGAACGCGGCGCGGCCGGCGGTCGCACCCTACGATGCACGCATGTATAGATGGAAATGCTTGAGCCGTCTGCAGACGAGATACGCGATTGGGGAAATTCGGTCACTCAATTCATCATCGAATATCTCGGCGGGCTCCGCGATCACCCGGTGTATCGTCATACTTCTTCGCGCGAGATTCGAAGCGGGCTCGACTCGAAGCCCCCGATCAAAGGAACCGATTTTGATTCGCTGCTGAAAGTTTTTCGCGACACGATCGTTCCTTTCAGCCGTCAAAACGCGCATCCCCGGATGTTTGGCTATGTGCAATCGCCTGGGACGCCAATCGGCGCGTTCGCGGATCTGCTGGCTTCGACCTTGAACGCCAATCTCACCATCTGGCGGTCGGCGCCAGCGCCAGTGGAACTCGAACGCGTGACGATCGATTGGATCCGTCAAATTCTGGGATTCAATCCTGAAGCCGGCGGCCTTTTTGTCAGCGGCGGATCGATGGCCAATCTCGCTGCGCTCGCCGCGGCGCGGCAGACGAAATATGACTCGTTAGGTCGCCTGCGCATGTATGCGTCGATCGCGACGCATTTTTCGATTACCAAGGCAGCGGCACTTTTGGGAATCGGCCGGGAGAACGTGCAGCACGTCGCAGTCGACGAAGGCTTCAGAATGCGGGTGGACGATCTTGTTGCAAAAATCACTGCTGATCTGGAGGCCGGCTACGTTCCATTCTGCGTCGTTGGGAATGCTGGAACCGTGGATACCGGCGCGGTCGACTCGTTACGCGAGATTCGGGAGGTTGCGAACCGATTCCAGCTTTGGATGCATGTGGATGGAAGTTACGGTGCGTTCGCCATTCTCGCCCAATCGGCGAGAAAATTGTTCGCAGGTATGGAGCAGGCAGATTCCATCGCGCTAGATCCTCACAAATGGCTTTATCTGCCGGTGGATGTTGGCTGCGTGATTTATCGCGACCCGGAGGTTGCCCGGGCCACTTTTGCACACGAGGCGGAGTACACCCGGATGTTTGGTGAGGAGGCAGAGGAAGCGTTTGTATGCTGGGACTACGGGCCGGAATTATCCCGGCGTTTCCGAGCGCTCAAAGTATGGATGCTGCTAAAAGGTGAGGGCCTCGATCGGTTGAGCGAGGCGATCGAAAGCAATCTTGCCTGTGCGCGCCATCTCGAGTCGATGGTGCG
The DNA here is from genome assembly GCA_049791915.1 of Candidatus Udaeobacter sp. Taxonomy (GTDB): domain Bacteria; phylum Verrucomicrobiota; class Verrucomicrobiia; order Chthoniobacterales; family UBA10450; genus Udaeobacter. Next base: position 43,126 of record JBARAJ010000234.1, on the reverse strand, counting down.
AGCCAGCGATGACTTTGAGATGGTCGCGCCGGTCGAGTTATCGATCTTTTGTTTTCGTCATGTGCCGGCGCGGCTCAGAAACGAATCGCCCAAAGCAATTGATGCCTTCAATGAGCGCCTACTGGTTGCTCTGCAGCGAGACGGCAGCTCGTATCTCTCGAATGCCACGCTCGGCGGCCGCTTCGCCTTGCGCGGTTGCGTATTGAATTATCGAACAACATTGCGCGACATGGAGATGCTGCTCGACGATTTGCGACGCGTGGCAAGATCGCTATCGACCTCTGTCTAGAAAAGATTATCTCTCAGGAAAGCAGGAATCAGATTTAATCTGGAAGCCATGAAACCAGGAACGCAGAATCAGCACTTCCGCTTCTTTGTGTCTCCGGATTCCGGATTGAGCGTCGCTGCTGCAAAAATAGAGGATTGTAGGGCATCTCTGCGAGAGGCCAATGAATTCTATGGAATCCAAGAACGCAGGAATTGTTGTGGAAGGTTTGTGCCAAACGCCTGGCGTCTCGCAGAGACGCCCTACAGTTTCCGCTGAGGACTCGCCACGGCGAGCAACCTCTGGACACTACAACAGCAACAAAGCAATCAAGGATGGGAATCGTCTTTAGGCGCGGTCGTGACGGCTTCGTCCTCGCGATCCGGCCGTGAGGTTTCAACTTTTGCTTCGTCGGCGGGCTGGTAATTCTCAACCGGTCGTGCAGTTTCAGTTTTAAGACCAGGCTCTACGGGTGTTTCCGGTCGAGCCTGTGCTGCCGTGTCGGGTCTTCGCGTCCAAATGCTGGGTCTTGTGGATTCCGCCGAAGCGCGCTCTTCCCAGCCGTGCGAGTCGGCTTCGTCTGTCTTCGCTGTCGGTGGTTTCTGATCGCCTTCGTGGGTGCCGGGCTCTCCTTCGATCAGCGCGTCATCCGGAACTACGATCAGTTCCTTGCCCACGTGGAGATCGGCGTCGGCGCGCACGTAGCCGTGAACTCGGGAACGCTGCGGATTGAAGATGTTCTCCAGCTTGCTGCGGACGCCTTCGCCGACGACAAAGCCGACAATTGTCCCATCTGCGCGATTGATAAGCATGTCGTCGATTACGCCGAGCAGTCGTCCGCTTTGCGTCACCATTTTGTGACCGATGATGTCAGACATGCGCGGCAGGTTATCGAGTTCAGCCAGTTCTTGCATCGCAGATCCACGCACAGTCATTGCATCAGGTCCGATCGAATACACAGCGGAAGCGGGAATCATCCGCCGGTTTCCACCGGTTCCGACAATCGTTTCGCCATGCACGACGATAAAACCAGCCACGCGCTCACCGTCACGTTGCACGATGATTTCCTTGATTTTACCGAGCCGCTCCGCGGCTTCCATGTCGATGACAGCACGCCCGAGCAACTGACTTCCTTTGATCATTTCGCCTCCCTGTTTTGTGATTCCCAGCGCAACCCTATTGCAACGATTCGGAATTGCTAGCGTGTTTGCGCTGATCGAAGTAACGGATGTGTCCTGAGAAGGTTAGAAAACTCCGCTGAGGACAGCGGACTCTACGGCTGCCCTTCTGTGTTCCTGATTGACCTCTTCTGTGGTGAGCTGCGTCTGGCACAGACGCCCTACAATCATTGCGCGCGCCAGTGGCGAAGAACGCGATGGCGCGGAGTAGCAGTCACGTGATCAGCGGTCGTCGCGATTAGTTGTCGGCGCCGCAAATGTGTGAGCGCCATGTGGACGGCGCTTTTGGAGAGTCCTGTTGCGTCGGCGATTGTGCGCACACTAGCGCTAATGCGGCGCCATTTGTTGCGTGCGGCCTGGCCATAAAGGTGCAGATAAACCATAAACGCGGCAGGCTTTTGATCGTGCCCGATCAAATCACGCATTAGGACGTCGAGAACGTAATCGTCGATGGGAACGGTGCGTTTGAATCGAGGCACAGAGAAAGGATGAGGTGAGAAGGCAGAAGGATGAAGTGAATTCGTCTGCTGCTGTATCGATAATACGGACCCGCCTTCGCGCGAGGCTTCGTCTCGCCGGGCAGCAATCATTTTGATGCAATAACACCTATACTTTTAAACGGACAGCACTTTCTAATGTTACGAACAGCTCACGCCTGGACGTGAACGTGTCGATCACTTTAGGTTCGGCGCATCATGATCAAGCAAATCAAATTTATTAGCATTCCAGTCGCCGACCAAAATCGCGCGTTGGATTTTTACACCGAGAAACTGGGATTCACGATCATCACCGATCAGCCATTCGACGAGAAGCAGCGCTGGATCGAATTGCGAATTCCCAAAGCCGCGACACGAGTCGTATTGTTTACTCCGGAGGGAGACGAAAAACGGATCGGCTCGTTTATGAACATGTCTTATACGTGCGATGACATTGACAAAACGTACGACGAATTGAAAAAGCGCGGCGTGGAATTCGAAGGTCCGCCACAAAAGCAGCCGTGGGGCACTTACGCGATGCTCAAGGACAGCGAGGGAAATCGGTTTGTCGTTTCGTCGGACTGAAACGTTAGTGAGCAGTTATCAGTGACGCTGGATAGCGAATCACTGCGGATTTTTGTATCCCATCACGCTGATCAAACCAAGCGAATCGCCATCGGTAGGGCGGGCAGTCCTCTGCACGTCGAGAGCGCGGCGCCCACAGGAGTGGTCGCCCTACCTGAAAACTGTGACCAATCCGCTATTTCTTGCCGGCGCGGGTGTAGGCGATTTCCATGGTTTTCTTTTCCTGGCCGCCATGGGTTTCGTACCACTCGAGCAGCATGTGATCTTTGTCGGTCAGCTTTAGCACTTCGCGAACTGGCATCTTCATTCCAGGCATCATTTCAATTTCGCTGGCGAAAGTTAACGCCTTGGATGCGGGATCGTACGTGCCCTCGGAGAACTGGATACCGGTGCCCATATTGTCGATCCACGAGCTGACGAACTTTTGCTTCGCGTTGTCGTAGCCTTCGACGCTCATACCTTTAAACTGCACATCTTTCGTTTTGCCGTCTTCACCCGGCATCTTCATTTTGCCGGTCACATCCATCGCAACGTAGCGGCCGTTCATGACGCTCTTGCGCGTGGCGGTCCCTTTGGATTCCTGCGGCTTGGCGTTCGGGTCGGGGTTCATCCACATTTTAATGCTGTAATTCCAGCTGCCGTTCATGTCCGCGAGCAGCTTGTGGTTCTCGTTGAGCTTCGACATCTCCATCATCTGCTTCATCATCTCCTGCGGATTAGGCGGCTGACCGGTCGCACTCGCCGGTTGAGCGGCAGACGAACCTGTGGCAGTCGCCGGTGATGTGACAGGACTTTGCGCGAATGAGGAAGTCGCGATCAATGTTGCGAACAGAATTGTGATTAATGATGTAAAGGTTTTCATGACGGCATATTGCCAATAATCAGTGGCGAGTGACAAGTCATAAGCGTCAAACGAATCAGGAAACCAGGAAGAATAATTCTGCATAATCCGCGGATGAAGCGAACATTAAGGTTGATTTCGGTGAGGCGCCGCAACCAGCGCGCGAGGCGCGTGCGCTCCCCAGAAAATTCGCGCGGCTAATGCTTCTCGCCTAGGATTCCGGCCATGAAACGAGAGAATCCGACGATTGAAATTTGTCCTGGAATCACCCGCCGGACCGTCGCACACGGCAACACGATGTATCAGATGCTAGCCACACTCGCGGCGGGTAGTCAGATGCCGGCACATTCGCATCCGCAAGAGCAGATCGTTCACATTCTCGAAGGCAAAATGAGGCTGATTGTCGAAGGAGTTCCGCATGAGCTTTCAACGGGCGATTCGTTTTATCTGGCGAGCAATGTTTCGCATGGTGTGGAAACGCTCTCGGCGACGCGCGTGCTCGATACTTTTAGTCCGCCGCGGACCGATTACCTGACTGTCGACGAAAAAGTTCTCCACGGCGCGTTGTAACTTAGTTCCGCCAGTAACAAAACAGCTGACTAAAAACCGGCAGCTTATCCCTTCGGGTCCTCCGCGACCCGCAGCACAACTTTTCCGCGCGTGTGATGAGTCGCGGCTTGTTGCTGCGCCTTTACTGCATCAGTCAACGGAAGAACTTCTGTCACGATTGGTTTGATTTTCCCCGCGTCGATTAGCCGCGCGATCTCTGCGAGATCTTTGGCATCCGCATGAGAGGAAATACCCGTGCCGCGGATTCCATGTTTCTTAAGCTCCGCCGGATCTGGACGTGCGACCAGCGACATGACGATGCCGCCTTTCTTCACCACGCCATAAGAACGCGCGAGTGTTTCTTTGCCGACCGGATCGAGCACGGCATCCACATCTTTGGCGACATCTTCAAACTTCGTTTTGGTGTAATCTACTGCTACGTCGGCGCCGAGCTGCTTTAGAAGATCCTGGTTTGCCGTCGACGCAGTCGCGATCACCCGGGCACCGCGCGCCTTCGCGATCTGCACCGCAAAACTGCCAACGCCGCCGGACCCGCCGTGGATAAGAATTGTTTGTCCGGGCTGGAGTTTCGCGACGTCCACTAAAGACTGCCACGCGGTCAAGGCACCCATCGGGACCGCCGCTGCTTCCACGAAGTTGAGGGACTTTGGCTTCGAAGCGACTTCCCATTCTTCGACGTTTACGTAATCCGCCCAGCCTCCGCCGAACGTTGGATAACCGTAAACCGCGTCGCCTACTTTGAGCTGGGTGACGTTCGCACCCGTTTTTTCCACGACGCCGGCGATGTCGTAGCCCGGGATCAGCGGCAAGTGCGTGCCGAATTCCTTCGCATATTTCCCGCTGAGTGTCAGCGGATCGGCTGGATTGACGCTGCTGGCGATCACGCGCACGAGCGCTTCATCGTCGTTCGGTTCTGGTCGTTGAACCTGTTCAATCTTGAGCACATCGGGCGCGCCGTATTCGTGCGCGACAACGGCTCGCATGCTTGGCTTTTCGTCAGCGCGCGCTATGCAGACGGATAGGAGTCCGATAGCGGTTAAGCTCAAAAAACGAAAAGTTGATCGAGCGAATTGCATGACGTCACGTTCGCGCGCGATCGGCTGCAGTGCGAACTGGAAATCGGATGTCGCGCGTTGCCAGAGCGCGGCGGGCGTTACTTACTTGCGGACATCGATGAAGATTTGCCAGCGTTTCACGCTCTCCAGGTGGAGAACGCCATGCTTCATCCACGGATCGTTTTTTAATTTTTCTCTCACCTCATTCTCGTCATCGGCATCGACGATCAGCATCGCGCCGTCTTCATCGACCAAAGGTCCACCCATCAAAACAAAACCCTCGGCAACGAGTTGATCGATAAATGCGGCGTGCTCGTCCCAAAGCGGCTGCTCTCGCGTTCCCTTCGACAGATCACGCTTCGGGCCGGCGGAAGAAATTGTGACGAATGTATTTTTCATCCCGGGATGCAATCAGATTTACTGTCCACAGATTAACTCAGATTTGCACACATTGTCTTTGTGGGGCGTTTGTTCCAAACGCCCGGCGTCTCACAGAGACGCCCTACAGCTTGCAGCGGAGCCGACTCGGTGAAGAGTTATACTGACAAATGAGTGCACATGCAGCAGAGCAAAATTTGGGTCTAAGGAGAATCATTATGGTGCTTCTCGCGCTGGGCGTGATTTCCATGCTCTCGCTGATTGTCGCCGGTGCGACAAGCTTGATCTCCTTCGCAGACAGGGTTCACCCGGTCGCGGGTACCGTTGTGTTCTGGGGTATCTGTCTGGCAGCAGGATTTTTTGCACTGTATTGCCTGATCGCTTACGCGCAGTTGCCGCCAGCCCTCGTGCCGCCGAAAGAGACGTCAGGACCGAAGCACGAGGCGTACTTGCAAGCGTTGCGCTCGCGACTGACGAATAATCCGCGAACTCGCGAGTTGCCCCTGGGGACAGACGCTGAGGTTGAGGCAGCCGTCGCACACCTGTCAAAGGAAGCGGACCTGGTTGTGCGCAGAACCGCGAGCACAGTTTTTCTCAGCACCGCGTTAATGCAAAATGGCCGGCTCGACGGGCTCATCGTGCTGTTCACACAAATACAAATGGTCAACCGCATCGCGCGGATCTACGTGCAGCGGCCTTCGCCCCGCGAATTGGTGCGGTTGTATGCGAATGTTGGCGGCACGGCTTTCGTCGCCAGCGGACTCGAATCGCTGGACCTCGGAGAAATGGTCGCGCCGCTCGCGGTGTCGGTGGTGCCGGCGCTCAAAAGCGGAATTCCAGGCTTGAGCGGCATTTCTGCGCTGCTGGTGAAATGCGTTTCAAACGGCGCCGCCAACGCGTTCCTCACGCTACGCGTGGGCGAAATCGCGCGGCGCTACTGCGCATTGACTTCGCGCCATTCACCGGAAGCCATCCGAAGATCTGCTACCGCCGAGGCCGTCCAGCATCTCGGGCGAATCGTTCGCGAAAACGGCGCGCTCGTTGTGAGGAAAATTTGGGCGAGTACTGGACGCGCGTTGATCGACAGCGGCGTGTCAAAAGCCGAAGACATCGCTGGTGCAACACGCGATCTTTTTGGCAGAATGTCGCCCTGGCGGATGAAAGAAGAGGATCCCGTCACGCATCCGTGATTCGACGGCGACCCGCTACCTTTCAGCCGCGCATTCCTGACACCTTTTCAAATCGAGTTTGCCGGAAGCAAGGACGGGGATTGCTTCGACACGCTGGAGGTGTTTTGGAATCCACAAATTTGGCACACCTGCTTCCTGCAATTTTTTGCGCAGTTCGGCAATGTCGATGTCAACAGCGCTGAGCAGCACGAGAGCTTCGCCCTTGGCTTCGTCGCGCACGCCAATAATGGCAATGGGACGTTCGTCTCTTCCAGCTAGTCCCATTAGCTCGATGATTTTCTGTTCGATCGCCTCGTGCGGCACCATTTCGCCGCCAATCTTCGAAAATCGCGAGAGGCGGCCTTCGATATAAAGGAAACCGTCTTCGTCGAACCGGCCAACGTCGCCGGTCTTCAACCAGCCGTCGCGCAGGACTTCTGTGGTTCGCTCCGGGTCGTGCAAATATCCTTCGAAAATGTTGACGCCGCGCAGCCAAAGCATCCCGCTGTCATATAGCGAAAGTTTCTGACCAGTTTCCTGTTCACGGATTTCGGCGGCGATTCCAGGCGCCAATCTGCCAACCGATCCCAAACGGCTCGACGGTTGCACGTGTGCGCCTGGCTTGGGCGGCTCGGGATCGGGCAAATTGACGCTCACCACCGGCGCAGTTTCAGTAAGCCCGTAGCCTTCGAAGACTTTTTTGTGGAAACGTTCTTCAAAATGGGTCGCAAGATCGACAGGCAATTTTTCGGCGCCGGTGATGATGAGGCGCAAAGTCTTAAGCTGTTCCGATTCGGCTTTACGCAAATAGAGACGCAAAAAAGTGGGCGTCAGCAGCAGGAACGTCAGCTTGTATCGGTCGATCAGCGCCGCGCATTTGGCCGCGTCCAACGGATTCGGGTACGTAATGATGCGCACACCTTCGATGAGCGGATACCAAAGTGTGACCGTTGATCCAAACGTGTGAAAGAAAGGCAGCGACGCGAGAATCGCGTCCGTTTTCTTCGCATCGAGCAGTTCGCGAAATTGCGCGACATTTCCCACGACGTTGCGGTGGCTCATCACTGCGCCTTTGGGTTCGCCTGTGGTTCCGCTTGTAAAAAGCAACACTGCTTCGGCGTGTCCGCCCTTTTTCGGTATGTTCAGTAACCGCAAAAGCAAACGAGCGGGTAGGATCGTCGACAGGATCCACCACAGAATAATTTGCCGTTTCATACGTGGGAGAAGCTCATCCAGCTTCAAAACGCGCTCCGGCCACGGAAAATCTTTCACGCGTTCGATGAATGGCGTCGCAGAGATTGCCACCCGCAGGTTGGCTCGCCTGCAGCAGGATTCAATGGCCGCGCGTCCTATTGTGAAATTTAGGTCCACCGGAACTTTGTTCGCCAGCATCACGGCCAAATTGGCAACCATCGATCCCTTGCTCGCAGGCAAAACGATCGCGATTCGTTCGTCAGGAAATTCCTTTCGTAAATAACGGCTGAATGCTGCCGCCGCGCCGAGCAATTTTGTCCTGCTCAAGCTGCTATGATCGATTCCATCGATCACCGCTGTGGCCCAGGGCCTGCGCTTCAAACCGCGCACGCAATCTTCGGCAAGATGTCGATCCAATGACGGCCGGCGGCTGAAACAGAATTCGCCCAGCTTGAGCAACTCCTCGCGCACGGTCGCGACGTCGGCCGCTTTTGCCTCGAGTGGTTCTCCAAAGGCCACGGTGACGGGATACCGGATTCGCTTCGGGAACTTTGTGAAAAATTTCCCGCCCTGGAATGAAAAGATCGATCCCCAGAGTTGATCGAGCCAGACCGGAACGACCTCGGCCTTGGCGTGCCGCGCAATGACTTCATAACCACGCTGCAAACGCAACAGCGTCCCCCTTCGTTCCAATTCGCCTTCCGGGAACACACACACAACTTCGCCTTCGGCGATTTTTTCCGCAGCGGCGCGAACCGCAGCATGCGACTGGCGCTTGCTGATCGGGATGCAACCAATCGCGCGCAGAATCGGATGTAAAATTCGCTTGTGATAATATTCCTGGTCGATGACGTAACGAATCGGCCGCGGACAGGCAAACTGCAGGATGAGGGCGTCCACCCAAGTGATGTGATTCGGTACGAGAAGAAACCCGCCAGCCGGCAGGTTCTCCAGACCGCGCGCAGTGACGCGATAAAAACAGCGAACCAGTGGCCGGCCAAAGAAATAGAGCGCGCGCTCGGCAGTGGATTGGGGCCGCATCGTTTATGATTTACAATCTGCGGGCGGCAAACTGCAATCGGCAATTGAGATGGAACCCAGCGAGCGAGTAGGGAGTAGTGCGCGTGCTGCACTTTGGCTGCTCCTCGGGATCAATCTTTTCAATTACATCGATCGGTACGTCCTCTCAGCAGTCGAGCCGGAAATTCGAGCGCATTTCTTCGCGCCGAGTGATCCGAACGCGCACGCACTGACGGGTTTCCTCGGCACGGCTTTTCTGGTTACTTACATGGTAGCGGCGCCGATTTTCGGCTGGCTTGCCGATCGGACATCGCGCTGGATCATCATTGGCACAAGCGTGCTCCTCTGGAGTGGTGCGACTGCGGCATCAGGGATCGCCGGGACTTTTGCTTTGTTGTTCGCGATGCGACTCCTTGTCGGTGTCGGCGAAGGCGGCTATGGCCCTGCTGCTCCAACTATTATTTCCGATTTATTTCCACTGGAATCCCGTGGTCGTGTGCTGTCGTATTTTTACGTCGCCATTCCGGTTGGCAGCGCGCTTGGCTATGCTATTGGCGGATTTGCTACTTCACATTGGGGTTGGCAGAAAGCCTTCTTTGTGGTTGCACCACCGGGAGTCCTCCTTGGCCTTGCTTGTTTTTTTCGACGCGATCCGCGCGACGAAGCAAAAACGCCGAAAGCAAAACGGCACGCAACGCTGCGTGATTATGCCCATCTGATCCGCATTAGGTCGTACGTCTGGAACACACTGGCGATGACTGCACTGACCTTTGCCATGGGTGGGCTTTCGTTCTGGATGCCGGGATATTTGCAGTATCGCGGTTTGCCACCGAACAGTCGGATCGTATTCGGCGGGATGCTGGTTTTTGCCGGCCTGACGGCGACGCTCCTAGGCGGAATCGTGGGGGACTTGCTGCGCAAACGGTTTGCCGGCGCGTATTTTTTGGTGTCGGGAATTGGAGTCATGATCGCGTTTCCGTTCTCCGCTGCGGTGGTTTTGACACCATTTCCCCTGGCGTGGGTACTGATGTTTGTAGCGTTGTTCTTTCTGTTTTTTAACACGGGCCCATCAAATACGGCGCTGGCTAATGTGACGCATCCATCCGTGCGATCTACCGCCTTTGCGCTCAATATCTTGATCATTCACGCGCTGGGTGACGCGATGGCTCCGCCTCTTATTGGGGCAGTAGCCGACCACACAAACATGGAGATCGCCTTCCTTGCTGTAACAGCCATGATGTTGGTCGCTGGGGTGCTGTGGTTCGTCGGCATGAAATACTTGCCTGCCGATACCGAGGCAGTCGAGCGTGCCGGTTAACTTCGGAAATGCTTACGTCGATCTTGCGCCATTTATTGATCTGCTTGCTGACGTGGCTTGCAAGCAACGCTTACGGTGAAGGCGTTCCCGACAATTGCACGCAACTCATCCTCGGAATCGCGCCGACGTCGAATTCGATGCGCGGCGAATTGCGATTGTTCGAGCGCCCGCGCGGCGGTGATTGGAAGGTTGTGTCCGGACCGTTTCCCGCGTTGTTCGGCAAGAATGGTCTCGCGTGGGGAACAGGAATCTCAGGTCAAAACGAGCCAGGCCTTCGCAAAAAAGAACGAGACGGCCGGGCGCCCGCGGGAATTTTCGAGATCGGACAGGTCTTTGGATATGACGCGCACCTGCCCCCTGGGGGCGACTATCCGTATCATCAAGTTACCGACGCAGACATTTGGAGCGATGATCCGCGGTCGCCGAATTATAATCGCCACATTGTGATTGATCCGAAAAAACCGCCCGACAATTACACTCATGAAAAAATGCGCTCGGGAGATTTTGCCTATCACTGGCTGGTCGAGATCCGACACAATTCCGATCCGCCTGTGCCCGGAGCGGGTAGCGCCATCTTTTTTCATATCCGACGCGGCGTCGACAGGCCTACGACGGGTTGCACGACGATGGCGCAAGACAACCTTGTAAAAGTGATCACCTGGTTGAGGGCGCAGCGACATCCCTGCTATGCGTTGCTTTCCGCCGGGGAGTACGAAAACAAATGGCGCGCATGGAATCTGCCACCGCCGGATGCGTTGCGCGGCGCCGTCTCATTGACTCATTGAAATCTGGCGATGACTTGTTAGCTTGTTGTTAGCCAATTATGCCACGACGAAAACGTCCCAATCCTCAATCGGAAGAAAACATCCGCCGGATCGACACGAAACCGCGCGCAAAGAAGCAGACACATGGCTTTCAAGTCCACTTCCTCCGCGGCGATCGTGTGGTGACGAGGATGTTCAGCGACAACGTGTTTGGCGGAAAACAAGCCGCACGACGAGCCGCACGAAAGTTCAAGCAATCGATGCTGCGCCGTTTGCCGCGGAGAAAATTTCTGGGCGGATAGACTGTTCGCGCTCGGAATGCATTTTCCGCTGGTACGCTTTCCAGCATTCTAGAAATCCCGGCGCGAAATCGCCGGGTCTGGCCGACGTCCAGCCATCAATCACGGCCGGCGCAAAAAATACGCCTTTCTCAATTTCGCACTTGTTAGGGACAACATCTCCTGAAATCACGCCACGGTAGCCCCAAATAAACTCGTGGTCGGTGCGTGGTGAAGCGGTGAGCCTAAAAATTCTCTCAAGCGAAACGTCAATGCCTAACTCCTCCTTTAGCTCGCGGCGCGCTGTTTCATCGTAATTTTCTCCGGCAGTCACGTGGCCAGCAGCGCTCGAGTCCCATTTCAACGGATGCCGATCTTTCCAACGGGAGCGTAGCTGCAAATACATATCCCCGACCTGGTTAAAAATGAGGATATGAACGGCGCGATGTCGCAAGTTATTCCCATGCACTTCCGAGCGGGTTGCGTAACGCTGGACCTCATCATTTTCATCGACTACCGGGAACTGCTCGTTGGGTGTAGAGCCGGCCCCCTGGCGCGGAGGCGGCGCGATGCAATTCGCAAGAGCGATCCATTGCAGCAATGATAATTCCTCCGCTCGTGCGTTCGGATCGATGCTCAGACAGCTCGCGAGCGCGTTCCAGTCGCGAGCGTATTCCCGCAGCAATTTCTTGAGCTGTTTTCGTCTTTGAGAAAATCCGAGCCGGATCAATTTCAACAGCAACTCATCGTCGTGCTCAGGCAATTCAATCGCATCGCGCGGCTCGAGGCGCACCACTGAGGAATCGACGTCAGGTCGTGGAAGAAAAACAGTTGCAGCAACGCTGCGCAGATATTTCACGTGATGACGCAATTGGACGCGCAACGTCAGCGCCGCATAATCATGACTACACGGTGACGCCGAAAGTCGCATAGCCATCTCCTTTTGTAATGTTAACATACACAACGAGATAGGGCTTGGCTGTTCGAGGAATTTCAAGAGTAACGGACTCGAAATGTTGTACGGCAGATTCCCAATCAACTTCACGCAGCGATGAGCGAAAAGAACGCGTGGATCGAACTTCAGCGCATCAGCGTTGACGATTTCAAGTCGCTCGTCCCCAAAGTGCGAACGCAAAAACTTTGCAAGTCGCGCATCCTTTTCGATCGCGAGAACATGCGCTCCTTTTTCCAGAATAAACCTGGTCAACGCGCCCAAGCCGGGCCCGATCTCGACCACATAATCTTTCGCAGTGATTTGCGCCTGATCGACAATCCAGCGAGCGAGGTTTTGATCGTGCAGAAAGTTTTGGCCGAGAGCTCTGGCCGGCGAGACGCCGATTTCTTTTAGCGTCGCGCGTATCTCTGAAAGCTTCATAGGCGAGGAGCGCGCCGCACAAGACAACAAGGGAAACTCGCAGGCCTGTTCACAAAATTCCGTGAACAAAATCCGTCGAAATAGCAAACTTCTTCACAAGTTATTCACACACGTATCTTGCGGGCGCGAACGTCTCGGATCCGACGCGTGTAATCGCCGGGCACACGTTCCTCTATTCATGCGATGGCAGCGCGCGACGCGACCGTTTTCTTCGGCTCTTTAGGTACGTCTGTTTCGCCTCTTTTAGGGAAGCACCTTCGAGAAAGTACGCCGTGGCTGCACGACCAATCGCATACGTGCCCGCTCCCGCGACCATGCCGCAAACCACGTTGCCCCACCCCGGGAAAAACTTCAGCATCGCGCGCGTGCCCTCGCGAAGTAGCATACCCACGCCGACGTTTGCTCCGAGTGCGGCGATAAACTCCGTCGCGGCCCGCAGGCTCCGTTCCCTGCCGCTGATGTACATGATTCCGGAGACCATCAACACTTGCAGCGTCGTGAGAACCGGCAGGTCTGCCAACGGAATCGGTTGCGCGCCGATCGCGGCGCAAATCGCCGTCGTAGATTTTATCAACATTTGCGCGACATGAAGCTGCGCGTGGCGATCTCGCGAGATGCGAATCATCTCGATCTTCGCCTGGTTCGGCAACTCCGCCCCAAGTAACGACATCAGCCGTCGCGTTTCGGCGGACTGCTTTTCCGTGATGCGAACGACGGTGAGCAAACGATCGCGGACACCCGGCTGCGCATCGAGCGCCTGTTCCAATTCCGTCACTCGTCCCGCAGAACCCAGCGAAAGACCAATGATTTTCGTCTCAGCCTGTGGGACATCGATGGATTCATCCAAATTCGATTCGCCGTCGTCGAAAAAGAAAACGACATCGGCAGGTTCGCGTCTGAGGTCCTCTTGAATTTGAGCTTCGGCAGAATTGCCGGCGTCGCGCGCGTCCAGAATTGAGACGGTTCCGTGACCGGGAATTGTCCACTCGGTCCAACGATGCACTGGCGTCAGGGTCACATTCATGCCGTCGTGGGAGTCCGGAGCAAAAAGCAGGTCGATGATTTCTTGCATCGGCGTTTTGCTCGATCCGATGAAGAGAAATCGCGGTCGCCGCTGTTGGAGAAACAGTTGCTTTAGCGGGGTCAATTCACGCAGCACTGGTCGTCGAATTTTTTCGGGAAGCTTGCCTGCCAAGCCTTCCAGTCGTTCGGCAATTTTAACGAGAGTGGTTTGATTCATTGGTGAAAATGAAATCCGAATGACGAATGGCTGCGCTGGGATTATAAGCCTAGCATGAATTTGAACATCGAAATACTTTCGAAAGCAGCGGATCAGGCGCGTGGTTTGTGCATGGACGCTGTGCAAGCCTCGCAATCAGGGCATCTCGGGCTCCCACTCGGTTGTGCTGAAATCGGCGCGGTGCTTTTTGGTCATGCGCTGAGATATAATCCGAACCAGCCTCGCTGGATCAATCGCGATATCTTCGTTCTCTCCGCCGGGCACGGCAGCATGTTCCTTTATGCCTGGCTGCACATGAGCGGCTACGATTTGCCGATGTCGGAAATCAAACGTTTCCGGCAACTGCATTCCAAAACGCCGGGACACCCCGAATTTGGCGAGACGCCCGGAGTGGAATGCACCACCGGACCGCTTGGTCAGGGCGTAGGCAACGCGGTTGGCATGTCGGCGGCAACGAATATGGCTGCAGCGCGATTCAACACCGATGAGCACAGAATTTTCGACCAGCACGTGGTCTGTTTGTGCGGTGACGGCGACATGCAGGAGGGCGTCGCATCCGAGGCGTGCGCGCTCGCCGGCGTTTGGGGCCTCGACAATCTGATTTTCATTTACGATTCCAATGCCGTTACGCTGGATGCCCCGGCAAAGCTTACGCAGTGCGAGGACACGGGCCAGCGGATGAAAGCGTACGGCTTTGATGTCCAGGAAATCGAAGGCCAGGACATGCGCCAGTTTCTCGACGCGTTCGACGTCGCGAAACGCCGCGACAACGGCAAACCGCAGTTCATCATTGCGCATACGCTGATCGGAAAAGGCATTCCCGAAGTCGCGGGCACATACAAAGCGCACGGCGAAGCGGGCGCGAAATTCGTCGATGCGGCCCGCAAGGCGCTCGGATTGCCGGACGAGCATTATTTTGTCTCGCAAGATGTGTACGACTATTTCGCCCAGCACAAAAAGACGCTCCTTGCTGATTATGATCGCTGGGAAAAAACTTACGATGCGTGGCGCGCGAAAAACCCGGATAAAGCGAAGCTTCTCGATGACGGCCTCGCGCGAGAAGTGCCGCCAGATCTCTTGTCGAAGATCCCGGAGTTTCCAAAGGACGCGAAACTGGCGACTCGCAAAGCGGGCGGCGAAGCGTTGCAGCCGATCGCGCAGGCGATGCCGTTGCTCATGAGTGGCAGCGCCGATCTTTACGGATCGACAATGAATTACATCAAGGACGGCGGCGATTTCTCACGCAACAATTTCGCCGGCCGCAACGTCCGTTTCGGCATTCGGGAGCACGGCATGTGTGCGATCCTCAACGGCATCTCGTATCACGGGCTGTTTCGCGCGTCGGGCGCGACCTTCGCGGTGTTTACCGATTATTGCCGTGGTGCCATTCGGCTGAGCGCATTATCGAAGCTGCCGAACGTTTACATTTTCACGCACGATTCGATCGGTGTAGGCGAAGACGGTCCGACGCATGAACCCGTAGAGACCATCAGCTCGGTTCGTTTGATCCCGAACATCGACGTGATTCGGCCCGCTGATCCGGAGGAAACCGCGGGCGCATTTGCCGCCGCGATGCAGCGAACGGACGGTCCGACGTTCCTCGCGCTCACGCGTCAGACTGTTCCGATGTTGAACGACATCGATATAAATCTGCGTCGTGAAGGAGTGCTGCGCGGCGGTTATATCGCGAAACAGGAAACCGGCAAACTCGAACTGATTATCCTTTCGTGCGGCAGCGAATTACAGCACGCGCTCGCCGCGGCAAAAGAGCTGGGCGACGGCGTTCGCGTCGTTTCCATGCCGTGCTTTGAAAGATTCAACCGCCAGCCCCAGGAATACCGTGAAGAAGTGTTGCCTAACGAATGCCGTAAACGCGTAGCAATCGAAGCTGGCGTTACGGAGATTTGGTACGAATATGTCGGTCTCGACGGAAAAGTCGTCGGACTGCACCAATTCGGTCTGAGCGCACCCGGGCCCGAAGTGATGAAAGAACGCGGCATCGACGCACAGCACGTGATCGAGGCAGCGCGCGAACTCGGCTGCTGAAAATGTGGAGCCGGCCCGTCTTCGGGCGGATCTGCTACGCGCGTCCTAAAGCGGCGTGAGAGCGCGCCGACTACAGCTCTTGTCGTTAAAACCCTTCTTCTGGTTCGCTTACGTTGCGGGCGCGAGTTTCGAAGCGTGTGTATTCCTTCAGGAATGTGAGCGGAATTTCGCCGACAGGGCCGTTGCGCTGCTTAGCGATGATCAACTCCGCTTCGCCCGCCTTCTCCACACGCGCCTCCTCATCTTCCTCGTACAGCTCTGGCCTAACGAGTAAGCCCACCAGGTCCGCATCCTGCTCGATGGATCCCGATTCACGGAGATCGCTCAAACGCGGCTTCCCGCCGGTGCGCTGTTCTGGTTGGCGATTCAATTGCGCCACGACAATGACGGGGATTTTCAATTCCTTGGCCAAAGCCTTGAGACCTGCGGAAATTTCCGAGATTTCGAGCTGGCGGTTATCCTGCGCGCGCCGCGAAGTCGACCTGAGCAATTGCAAATAATCCACGATGATGAGGCTCACATCCTGCTGCGCCTTGAGCCGGCGCGCTTTTGCCCGCAGTTCCAGAATGCTGAGGCTGGCGCTGTCATCGATGAAAATCTTGGCCTCCGCCAATTTTGATGCTGCAGCAGTCAGGCTCGGAAAATCGCGCTCGCCCAAAAAGCCGTCGCGCACCCTTTGCAAGTTTACGCGCGCGCGTGAACAAAGCATTCGTTGCACGAGTTGCTGACTGCTCATTTCCAAGCTGAACACGCCGACGGGCAGCTTTTCGTTGATCGCCACATATTCGGCAATGTTCATCGCGAGCGCGGTTTTTCCCATGCTGGGACGCGCTGCAATCACGACCATTTCGGAAGGATGCAGGCCGCTGGTCATGCGATCGAACTCGGCGAAACCTGTTGAGATTCCGGTGATGCTGCCTTTGCGTTCGTAGAGCTTCTCGATCGTCTCGATCGCTTGCATCGCGTGATCTTTCATCGAGAGCATCTGGCCTTTGAACCGATCTTCGCCGACGTCGAAAATCTTCTGTTCCACTTCGTCCAGCAGGCTGTCGACCTCGTCCTGCTCCTCGTACGCGCGGCGGACACTCTCGGTGGCGGCGGAAATGATCTGTCGCAGAATGTATTTGTCGCGAACGATCTCCAGATAGTATTGCACGTTGGCTGCGGTCGGAACGAACGTGAACAGATTCGTGACAGACGCCGCCCCGCCGACGCTGTCGAGGAGGTTCCGATCGCGCAGCACCTGTGTGAACGTGATCAGGTCAATGCCTTGTCCGCCGTTCCAAAGTTCGACAAGAACGTCGTAGATCGTCCTATGCGCCGGGACGTAAAAATATTCTTCGTTAATTTTCTCGACACATTCCCCGATCGTATCACGCGGAGAGATGAGCATTGAGCCGAGGACGCCCTGCTCTGCTTCTACGCTATGCGGCGGCGTTCGGTGAACATCCTGCGCAGAACCTGTTGGCGAAATGGGAACAACTTTTTCGCCGCTTCGCGCCGCCGAACCTCGGCCAGCGCCATTTCCCGCTTTTCGAGGCTTCTCTCCTGTCCATGCGGACGGTGGAGTCGCCATTTATTTCTCTTCTTGTTTTGGCTGGTCTTTTTTCCTGGGGAAAATTCGACGTTTCTTCTTGTCAGGTTCTTCCGGCGCAGCGGTATTCGTCGCATCAGCCTTTGGTTCTGTTGCCGATTTCACCTGAAAAACAAGTTGCGCCGCCACATCGTGATGCAGCTTAATGGCGACCTCGTGCTCGCCGGTGTCTTTGATCGGGCGCTCCAGAACAATTTTGTGCCGGTCGATCTCTGCGCCGACTTCGTTTTTCAGCCGGTTCACGATGTCCTGTGCCGTTACTGATCCAAATGCTTTGCCGGTCTCGCCAGTCTCCAATGTGAAAACAAACCGCGCCTTGCCGATGCGGCGCGCCAGTTCCTGAGCCTCGTTCAACTCCCGTGCCTCGCGTTCAGCGCGCTTCTGCTTAAGGGCATTAAGCTGGCGTAAAGCCGCCGGTGTAACTTCGTGCGCCATTTTGCGTGGCAGAAGATAATTGCGCGCGTAACCGCGACGCACCTTGACCAAGTCCGCCTCAGCACCGAGGCCCGGAACATTTTCAGTCAAGATGAGTTCAGTTAGTGGCATGCTGATGTCTTTTCTAAAATGCGTCGCAAATCCTCAATCGCGAATCGTGTCTGGGGAGGACGACTATAAAACCGCAGCGCGTACTGTCAATGCACGATCGAAAATTTGCCTGCAATTTCTGTTTTCCCAACTGTCCGTGTCAGGTTGAGCGAAGCGCTACAACGCTGGGTTGCAGCTTCGCTTCGCCCAGAACGACACCGCGTACGGTTCAGATCATGCCGAGCTTCATTCGCCCGGCTTCGCTTATCATGTTCTGGTTCCAAGGCGGATCCCAGACGAGTTGCACGTCAGCTTCATCAATGCCGTCTATGCTCAGAATTTTGCTCTGTGCATCGTGTGCGATTGCTGGGCCCATTCCGCAACCCGGCGCGGTCAACGTCATTTTTACTTCCACCCGCGTTCCGCCATCTTCTTTTTTGATCAACCGACAATCGTAGACCAAACCGAGATCAACGATGTTAACGGGGATCTCGGGATCGTAACATTGCCGGAGCTGGTTCCAGACGTCTTCCTCTGAAACTTCGCCATTGGTGGGTGCAGATTTTTGCGTTTGCTGCGGCTCCGGCTTTTCCAACCCGAGGGCCTCCAGATCGTTCTCGGCCACTCGCGCAAGGCCCTGATAAGTTGCGATCGTATAGCTACCCCCGAGGCTTTGCGTGATCACGCCCTGGGTTCCGGCCGGAATAGTCGTCTTCTGGCCACTGGGAATCTGGATCGCCTCGCAATCACGCGTCAATGTGAATTCAGTGTTCTCGTACATAGTGTGCTGTCGTTGTCATTCCGAGCGAAGTCGAGGAATCTCTGGATGTATTTGGAACGAGTGAGTTCTCCCTCGTCGCCGGAAACAGTTGTAACCTATTATGCCACAAACCGAGAAAATGACGAACCTCGTCGCGATGTTAAATCGTTAAATTGGAAGTTCGATGTAACGCTGTAACGATTCAACAAAGCACGAGCCTAATACACATCCCGCTTGTAGCGCTTCTCGCTTTTCAGCTTCTCGACGTATTCGTTCGCTTGATCGACGCTCTTGCCGCCTTGCTCCTGTACAATCTTGCGCAGGGTTGCATCCACGTCCTTGGCCATGCGGCGCGCGTCACCGCACACGAAAAACTGCGCCCCCTCGGCGTCGATCCATTTCCAGATCTCGGCCGCGTGTTCCGCCATCTTGTTCTGCACATAGATTTTGTGGGCCTGATCACGTGACCACGCGCAATCGTGTCGAGTGAGAATCCCCTTTTTCATGAATGCGTCGAAATCCTCCTGATAGACGAAATCGCAGTTCTCGTGCTGCGCTCCAAAGAAGAGCCAGTTTTTTCCCTTCGCGCCGGCGACCTGGCGTTCCTGCAAGTACGCTCGAAACGGGGCAATACCTGTGCCGGGTCCAACCATGATGATCGGCGTGTCGGGATTTTCCGGAAGATGAAAATGTTTTGCGTTGCTCGGGAAAACCGGAACGGGCACCTCGTCCGCACGCTCGGCGAGAAATGAAGAGGCCACGCCTTTGCGCGTGCGGCCATTACTCTCGTAACGAACGACGTCCACAATCAAATGCACCTGATCGGGAAACGCCTTCAGGCTCGAAGCTACTGAATAGAGTCGCGGCTGTAGTTTTGACAGCAGCCCGACAAATTCTTCTGGTGTAAAGCGCACGGATGGGTGTTCGACGAGGAAATCAATCACTTCCATCCCCCAGAGATAAGTCTGCAGATCCTGTTTGCGGTCTGGAGCCAGAAGATAATGCAGCGTTGGCGCGGCATCGGCGCGGTGTGCGATCGCCTTTAAAAACTTCGGCGTCGGTTGAGTGACGCTGTAGTCGCGCAGCAAGGCTTCTCGCAGCAACGTTGGCTCTCCTTTCAACCGAGGGACTTTTTCGTCGCCGGTGGCGCCAAGCGCGTGAATGATTTCCTCCACCAGATCGGGATCATTCGTTGGATACACACCGACGGAATCGCCCACTTCAAAGCTCAATCCCCACCCGGTAAGATCGAGCTCAAAATGCCGCGTGTCCTTTTCCGATTCCAGTCCGCTCAGCCGTCGGTTGACCAACATTCTGGCGGGAAAAGGATTGATCCGCGAATACGGCAGGGCAGCAACAGTGGCAGTAGCTTCAGTCATAGCAGCATTTTTTAGCGGCGATTTGTAATTGCCGCAAATGTTCACCCATCATTTTCAATTGCGAGCGTCGGGCAAACTTCAAGCGTTCTTTGAGGAACGTTTCGATCGGCGACTTGCCTTCGATTTTTCCGTGCCCGGCGCGATCGCGAAGTCCACCTGCCGTTTAAAGAGGTCAACACGCGCCACAAACACCGACAGGTCGTCGCCAACCCTAAACCTTTTGCGCGATCGTCTGCCGATGAGTTGGTGCCGCGCTGGTTCAAACACATAGAAGTCGGCGGTGAGCGATGAGACATGGATAAGGCCGGTGACAAGAGCGTCAGGTAATTCAACCATTAATCCGTAATTCCGGACATCCACAACCGTCGCTGAAAACACTTGTGGCTTACGGCCG
Organism: Candidatus Udaeobacter sp.; assembly: GCA_049791915.1. Taxonomy (GTDB): domain Bacteria; phylum Verrucomicrobiota; class Verrucomicrobiia; order Chthoniobacterales; family UBA10450; genus Udaeobacter. Next base: position 22,722 of record JBARAJ010000234.1, on the reverse strand, counting down.
GCGAGTTGCTGTTGGAAAAACTCGAGCTTTTTCATCTGCGTTGCGTCGATCTCGGCATCGGCCGCATTTCGCTCGGTTGTTGAAATGTGTTCGGCAATAGAAGCGACTTCCGCCATCCCTATGTGGTAGGGCGCGTCACTCCGTGACCGCCGGTCGGTAGTTCGAAGGGTGGCGGACGGCAACGGAGTGCCGTCCCTGCCTAACGCGCGGTGAACGACCAGATCGGCATAACGCCGGATCGGACTGGTGAAATGCAAATAATTCGTCTTTGCCAAGCCGTAATGACCGAGCGGCCGGGGATCGTAGCGAGCGCGTTTAAGGCTTTTAAGTAGACCCACCTTCAGCGCCTGTTCTTCGGGTTTTCCGCGGGTTTCGGCAAGCAATCGCTGCAATTCACCGTGATGCGTCAGATCGCCAACTTTGTAACCAAAACTGAGCGCGAACTCTCGGTACTCTGCGAGCTTTTCCGGATCTGGATTTTCGTGAACGCGGTAGATTGTTGGAATTGCGCGCTTTTTCAGCTCCCGCGCCACCGCTTCGTTTGCCGCCAGCATGAATTCTTCGATCAACTGATGCGATTCATCGTTCTCGACGCGCTCCAATCGTATTGGTTTGCCGTTTGTATCGACCCAGACTTTTACTTCTGGAAAATCAAGGTCCAGCGCGCCGTGTTCGAATCGTTTTCGCCGCAATAACGCGGCAAGCTCCCAAGCGAGATGAAGACGTTCGGCCAACCGGTCTCGGGGCGGCGAATTTAAAATCGCATATGCTTGTTTGTACGTAAGCCGGTGCGCACTGCGAATCACGCTCCGCGCAAAGCGCGCGCTCTTGGCGACGCCACGTTTGTCGAACTGAATAAAAACCGAGTGCGTGAGCCGATCGACGTCTGGCTTGAGGCTGCAAACGCCGTTGCTCAACCGCTCCGGCAACATCGGGATAACACGGTCTGGCAGATAAACGCTGTTGCCGCGCAGCCGCGCCTCGCGGTCTAACGCGCTGCCTGGTTCTACGTATGCCGCGACATCTGCGATGTGCACGCCGAGCTGCCAACCGCCATTTGCAAGCTTCTCCACGTTAATGGCATCGTCGAAATCCCGTGCGTCGTCGGGGTCGATGGTGACAATGAATTGGTTGCGCAAATCTTCGCGGCCGGCGATTTGCTGCGCATCAACACTTTCCGGAATACGCTCCGCCTGTTCCAACACGTCTGACGGAAATTCCGTCGGCAGATGATACTTCCGAATAATCGAAAGCACGTCTACGCCTGGCGCCGACGCGGGGCCGAGCACTTCGATGATTTCCCCCTCGGGATTCACGTGGCGCGATTGCCAGTCGTCGAGGCGCACCACCACTTTGTCACCAACTGTAGCCTCGGTCTCCGACCGCCGGTCTTCCTGTACAGCCGCTACAGGACGCACATAAACATCGTGCACAAAACGCGGATCGTCCGGCACTACATAGTAAAAATTCCGTGACCGCTGTAGCGTACCGACGATCGTGTCGTGAGCACGTTCAAGGATTCGAATCACGCGTCCTTCGCGCCGTCCCTTTATCCGCCCGGCTGGCGCTTCGAGCGATATGCGCGCAACGACACGATCTCGATGCATTGCTGTGCCGACATTTTCCGCCGCAATGAAAACGTCCGGCTCGCCCGGCTTTTCCGAAGTGAGAAACCCATAACCAACTGGATGGAGGGATAACTTCCCGGTTACCAAGTCAGCCTCAGCCGGCAAGACGTATCGATCCTTGCGGATTCGCGCGATCTCACCAGCGCGTTCTAGGTCGCGCAACGTTTGGCTCAACGCGACTCGTGCTCTGCCGCTCACGCCAAGTTTGTTGGCGATCTCGATCTTGTTCAGCGGCCGGTAATCTTTCCTGGACAGCAGCGCGAGAATTTGTTCTCTAATTTTGGTTTCGTTTGCGCTCATTTGGGGCGAAACAAATATGCTCAGGTTTGTCGATTTAGCGCGATTTCAATCGGAGGTCTCACAATGCGAAAGCTGATAACTAGTGGCGCAGTAGTTATATTACTCGCGGTGATCGCTTCATTCGCGGCAGAAGGAGCGAGGATGAAAATCACTAGCTCTGCTTTCCATGAAGGTGGCAATATTCCATCAAAGTTCACATGTGACGGGTCGGACACCAGCCCGCCTTTGCAAATAACCGGCGTTCCTTCGGAAGCGAAAAGTCTCGTCTTAATTGCCGATGATCCAGATGCGCCGAGCGGATCGTTCACTCATTGGCTGGTCTGGAACATCCCGCCACAGACCAATTCAATTGCGGAAGGCAGTGCGCCAAAAGGCGTGCAAGGCACAAACGATTTCGGCAAATCAGGCTACAAGGGTCCGTGTCCGCCGCCAGGAACACATCGGTATTCGTTCAAGATTTTCGCTCTCGATCGCGAACTGGATTTGCGGTCCGGTGCAAAGCGGAGCCAAGTGGATGCCGCGATGAAAGGTCATGTCATCGCACAGGGCGAATTGATGGGTCGCTACGCAAGGAAGTAGCGCGAGCTTCCGGCTTGCGGCGGAGCTCTTAGATCGCAAGCGGGACGCATGCGCTACCATGGCGCGCCTTCGAATAAAGCGTCCGCTGTGTTAGTCTCAATCGTAATGCGCGAGAGAATCTGGAAAATCGGTAAGCGCGTCTTCGACGTCTCCCGCAACGGGTTAATCATGGGAGTGATAAATGTAACGCCGGATTCATTTTCGGATGGCGGTGAATTTCTCGCAGCAGACAAAGCAACGGAACACGGCTTACAAATCGCGGCTGAAGGCGCTCATATCATCGACGTCGGCGGCGAATCGACTCATCCAGGCTCGGAACCCGTCACTGCTGACCAAGAACTGCGTCGCGTGATTCCAGTGATCGAAAACTTACGCCAAAAGCTTGACGTCCCCATTTCCATCGACACGTCGAAAGCGGAGGTGGCGCGCGCCGCGATTCAGGCAGGCGCTTCGATTGTGAACGACATCACCGGCGGGCAAGGAGATGAACAAATGCTCCCTCTCGTTGCCGAAACCAAATCGGCGTTCATCGTCATGCACATGCAAGGAACACCCCGCACGATGCAGATCCAGCCGCGCTACACAGACGTCGTTGCAGAAATTTCTGAATTTTTTCGACAACAATATGCCCGCGCCATAGGTTTAAACATTGATCCCATGGCGATTGCGTTTGATCCGGGCATTGGTTTCGGGAAAACGCTTGACCACAACCTAGAATTGCTCGCGCAGTTGGAGCGGCTGCGCGCGCATGATCGACCTTTGGTGGTTGGCGTTTCCCGCAAATCGTTCCTCGGCAAGTTGATCGGGTCGCCGGAGATCAGCGACCGGCTCGTACCCGGCCTCGCGCTGAGTGCGTTGTTGCGCGCGCGGGGTGCGGATGTGTTCCGCGTTCACGATGTGAAGGAGAATGTTTATGCGTTGCGGGTAAGTGAAGCGATTCTGCAGAGGGCAAAATGATTCATCAACTCACTGATCTGTGGCTTAAAGGCTGGCGGAGCCTGGTGGAAATCCTTCTGCTCTGGGTGGCCATCTACTACGGCTACTTGTATTTCCGGGGGACGCGCGGGGCCAAAGTATTGACGGGATTGGCGATTGTTTTTCTCACGCTGACCCTGATCTCCACGCTGCTGAATTTGGTGGTGATTGGCTGGATCGTCCGGAGTTTCTCGGTCTTCCTCGCGATCGCGTTGGTGGTGATTTTTCAGCCGGAGCTGCGACGTGGCTTGGCCGCGCTGGGCGGACATCCAATTTTCTCGCTGACGAGCGAGAGACGAGAAACCGTTCATGATTTGGCAGAAGCGGTGACGCAGTTGGCAAACAAACAGTACGGCGCGCTGATCGCGATCGAGCGCGACACGTCGATTCGCGTTTACGAGGAAACAGGCGTAATCATCGATGGCGAGTTTTCTGTCGAACTGATCCTGACGATCTTTCATCCAAAAGCTGCACTGCATGACGGCGGAGTGATCATTCGGAACGGACGAATCGCAGCCGCGGCCTGCATCTTTCCCGTAAGCCAGCGGGAAACATTGGACCGCAGCCTGGGATTACGTCACCGCGCCGGACTCGGAATTACCGAGGAATCGGATGCCGTCGCTGTCGTTGTCTCCGAGGAGACAGGCGCTATTTCCATTTGTCACCGGCGCCGAATCGAGCGCAATTTCACTCCAGAAACGTTCCGTCAGCGCATTGCCGAAATTTTATTGCACAGCAAATATGAAGAGACTGATTCTGAAAAACTGGCACGCGAAGTTGATCTCGCTCCTTCTGGCGACGACGCTTTGGTTCCTAATCAAAAAGAACGTAGCGACGACGCCGTCGCCGTCTGAAAGGCCCTACCAGCCCCCGGTAACACAAACGCGGTAAGAGCTCTTCCTCTGGAACCCACAGCGCTGTGGGCCATCGTTTTAAGGAGAAGGTAAACGGAAAGATTAACCGGCCACAGGCCGGTGGCTACAACTCAGACCGCGCTGGGTTCAGCGCAAGAATCGCGACAAATTCTCGTCTTCCCAGCGGCGTGCTCGCCGATAACCGGGAAATTCGCGCTCGCGACGATTGAATTCTTCCGTGTGAACTCGCCGGCGATTTCGCGAGAGCGTTTCATCCGGCACAACTGAATGCAGCATCTCGTGATAAAGCACGTATCGCAAAAACCACAGCGGCACGAACGGCTGGTCTAGCGCAGGATTGATCCGAATCACGCGATCTTCTTCCTGGATTGTGCCAAAAACGAATTGTTCTCTAGGTCGATGTTTTCGCCTGCGTCCCCAGACCACTTTGTAGCCGCGAAGACGCTTGCGAAAGTGCCGCTCGTTTAAATCATTAAAGATCTCGCGCAGATCGAAATGCGTCCCCTCATGGCGCAAATTTAACTGCTGCTGCATCGGCAATGTCGGGTGCGCCAGTTTTCGTTTGGTTGTTTTCTTTCTCCTGCCCATTGCCATGCTCCCAAAAATTAAACCCGACACAGTAATGTAGTGGCCTCTAAATCGAGTGACAAGCGAAGGCGTCGTTTTCGCGAGAAATTGTTGTAAGCTACTGGTGATGAATTCCTTGGGTCTGTGCGAGAGAGCAAAAGTGCCGAACAAGTCTAGCCTGTTCACTGGACCTTGACTACCTACATGATCTGCCCCTCTCGCGAACCGGTTATGGCGGGGCTCGCGTTCTTCGCGATTCAACGTTTTGCGGCAAACGCAAACTGCGTATAATCGTTCCAAGTTTCCAGAAAGATCACCGAGATCGATCAAGGACAGCAAATGACGCCTTTTCTCCGAAAATTGCTTGGCCAAAACTGGCTTCTATTACTGATCATGCTGGCCCTCGCTGTTTTTGGCGTCGTGGCAATCTATAGCGCGACGTCCTCGCGCAGCGACCCGTATGCTGCCGACTTCTGGCGGAAACAAGCAAACTGGGTGGGCGTCGGTGTCTTCGCGTTCATGGTGACCAGTTTGGTTCACTACCGATGGATTCGCTGGGGTGCCCTGCCGATGTACCTAGCCGGCATAGTGTTTCTAATCTTGACGAAGTTTGTGGGGGTCAAAGTTTATGGGGCGCGCAGCTGGCTGCATCTGGGACCAATCAATTTTCAGCCCGCGCAGCTTGCGGTTGTAGCAGGGATAATGGTGTTGGCGCTGTTCCTGACCCAGTTTCGTCAAATGCATCCGGCACTGCGATTACTGCTCTCCGGAGCGATTGCGGGCGCGCCGTGTCTTTTGATCCTCATGCAACCAGACTTGGGAGAAGTAATTATTTGGGTCCCTGTGATGCTTGCGTTGTGGTTCGTTGCCGGTCTGCCGCTGCGTTATTTGCTTTGCATCATTCTAATCGGCATCGCGTTCATCCCGATTGCCATTAATTTCGGTCTTAAACCGTACCAGCAACAGCGGATCACCGCCTTTACCCATCCCGACATCGACAAGCAGGGCTCGGCGTGGGCGATCAATCAATCGTTGATTGCGATCGGCTCAGGCGGCTGGTCCGGAAAAGGCTTCAAAGCGCCGAATACCCAGATCGAGCTTGGCTTTCTGCCAGCGACAGCTGTGCATAATGACTACATTTTCTCGGCCATCGGCGAGCAATGGGGATTTGTCGGCGGAATAGTTCTCATCGGAGCGTTTGCCTTGCTCCTGTTAACGTGTCTTTTCGTCGCTTTTTTTGCCGGAGATCAATTGGGTCTTCTTCTCGTCATAGGCGTCACTGCGCTTATCTTCACGCACATCTTCCAAAACATGGGAATGACGATCGCAATGCTGCCAATCACTGGCGTGCCATTGCCATTAATCAGCTACAGCGGCTCGTTCGTGCTCGTGATCATGTTCGGCCTGGGCTTGGTGAACAGCGTCTGGATCCATCGCAACGTTCCCGCGTGACGAGACTGATTAAGCGCGCGACTGCGTCGTGTTGACGGTCTAATCCCGCCGAAACGATTTACTTTGGCTCGTGCTTGCCTGTAGAGTCGGGCCGCGCAGAAATGGACGCCGATTACAAGGTTAAGCTCGAGGTCTTCGAAGGGCCGCTCGACCTGTTGCTGTACCTGATCAAACAGGACGAAATCGACATCTACGATATTTCGCTCGAGCGCATCACCAGCCAGTACCTCGAGTATCTCCAGGCGTTCAAAGAGCTGAACATTGAGCTGGCGGGCGAATTCATCGTGATGGCGGCCAACCTCATTTACCTAAAGAGCCGAAGCCTGCTGCCGCGCGATCAACAGCCTCCCGAAGAAGACGCCGCGGAGGACGACCCCCGTTGGGAACTAATTCGGCAATTGATCGAGTATAAAAAATTCAAGGAAGCCGCCGCTGAACTCAATCTACGTGCGGTGGAACAAGAGAGAATCTTCATCCGCGAAGCCGGTTCGTCGCCAGACGTGCATGAACCGTTGCGCCTCGGCGAAGTCGGAATTTTCCAGCTAATCAGTGCATTCCAAACCGTGATAAAACGAATGGAAGCGCGCCAGGACATGCAGGAAATCTTCAGTGAACGTTTTAGCGTGTCGGAAAAGATCGATTCGATTTTGCAGCGCGTCGCGACCGGCACTCGCTTTCGCTTTTCAGATTTGTTTAGCGACGCTGCGTCCAGAATCGAAGTGGTGGTCACTTTTCTCGCGCTCCTCGAACTAATCAGGCTGAAGCAAGTCCGGGCCCTTCAGAAAAACGTGTTTGACGAGATTGAAATCACGGCCGCCTAGGAGCACAGCCTTCTTGGCTGTGGGGCTGGCGGGCATCTTGCCTGCCGGGATTTGCCTGCTGGACCGATGTTTTAAAACATGCCGCGAATTTTGATCGCAGGGTGTGGTTACGTCGGAGAGGCAACGGCTGACTTGTTTCATTCCGCCGACTGGAACGTCGAAGGTTGGGTGCACTCGAAACAATCCGCAGCGCGGCTTTCAGTAAAGCCGTATTCCATCCGCGTGATCGATGTCTCACAACTCGGTGAGGTTGTTAAACACACAGGAGCATTCGATGCGGTGATCCATTGTGCCAGCTCGCGTGGGGGTGATGCGGAAGCATATCGTCAGATTTACCTCAACGGCGCGCGCCATCTCCTCGAAACTTTTCGTAGGGCAAAAATTCTGTTTACAAGCAGCACCAGTGTTTATGCGCAGCGCGATGGTTCGAGGGTCACGGAAGAAAGCGAGACAAAACCGCTCCGGGAGACGAGCCAAATCCTCTTAGACGTGGAAAAGTTAGTCCTCGAAAAGGGCGGGATCATAGTGCGGCTCGCCGGGATCTACGGGCCGCAACGTTCGGCGCTGTTGAGCAAATTCCTAAACGGCACGGCGACCATTGATCCAAACAACGACCGCTTTGTTAATCAGGTACATCGGGACGATATAGCGTCCGCGCTCTTTCGTTTGTTAAATCGAGAAACACAGACGGCCGCACAGATTTACAACATCGTTGACGACCAACCGCTTTTACAAAGCGAATGCTATCGCTGGCTTTCCCAGAGGCTGAATCGACCTCTTCCGCCGACCAGAAAATCCGAGCAACCCCGCAAACGCGGCGACACCAACAAACGTGTACGCAACGCCAAGCTTCGTCGCTTGGGATGGACGCCACACTATCCGACGTTCGCCGATGCGATGGAGAACAGCATTTTGCCGAGCTTTGCTGATGTTGTTCGTGACCTGTCATGTTGAGCGGAGCGCTGCAACGAAATGCGAAGCATGGGGCCCAGGCTTTCAAACATCTCTGGATGTTGGGCGCGCCGTCGCGTCCAACGAATGATTCCGAACTTCTTCGCTTCGCTCAGAATGACAAGCGTTGCGGCGTCGCTAACTGACAGGTGCAGCTTCCGCGGCCAGCACCCCGGGTCCAGCACGATCTTCGTGTGTTTCACCGAACAGTTGGCGAATCACGTCTTCTACCGGCACTTCCTGGACATTTATGTCGCTAACGTCGCAGGCCTCTAAGACTTGCCGGCAGGTTTCCGTAACTTTTGCACGTGGAACCTTCAATTGCACCGAGACAGGCGTTTGTTCGATGATTTCGCCAAACGCGGACAGATCGCGTGTTCCTTCGGTTTCGAAAGTAAGACTCAGAATCTTATAGCCTGAAAAACGATCGACGATCTCTTCCAGCGGGCCGTCGAAAAAGATTTTGCCGTGATCGATCACCAACACCCGATGACATAACTCCTCGATGTCCTGCATGTAATGGCTGGTAAGCAGTGTGACGATGCGATGCTCCTCATTGTAGATGCGCAAAAATTCGCGGACTCGTTTTTGGCTAACCACGTCCAGACCGATTGTAGGCTCATCAAGAAATAACACACGCGGCTCATGGATGAGGGCTGCGATCAGCTCCATTTTCATTCGTTCGCCTAACGAAAGCTCGCGCACCATCACGTTCATTTTGTCCTGCACCTCCAGAAGGTCCGACAATCCGTCTACGACTTTCTTAAATCGTTCGCGGTCGATCCCGTAGATCGCGCGGTTGAGTTCGAGCGATTCCTGCGCCGGGAGATCCCACCAAAGCGCATTCTTTTGTCCCATCAGCAAACTGAACTGCCGTTTCATTTCGTTACGCCTTTCCCAGGGAACAAAGCCGAGCACACGCGCGTCGCCTGACGTCGGGTTCAGCAAGCCGGACAGCATTTTGAGGACAGTCGTTTTCCCGGCTCCGTTCGGTCCCAGGAATCCGACAAATTCGCCTTCCTCGATCTGAAATGTGACCTGATCGGCCGCGCGCGTTTCGTCGTACCGCCGCCAGCCGAGACCTTTCACCGCGCCCCAGAGACCGCGCTCTTTGCGGTAAGTGCGATAGATCTTTGTTAGTTTGGACGCTTCAATTGCCGGCATACGGAGCTTTGGAGAGAAAGCTATCAGCTTCCCCTACAGAACATCGTCGAGGCACGCCAGCAAATGCGAAACAGTTTCCTCTGTCTCGTCCCCCATGTTCGACAGGCGAAAAGTTTGCCCGCGAATCTTGCCGTAACCGGGATCAATCACCAAATGATGTTTTGCTCGCAACCTTCTCGCGAAGTCCAGAACGTCGATGCCCTTATTGTTTTTCACGCAGGTGAGCGTCTTCGTGCGGAACCCTTCCTCGGCAAAAAAATCGAATCCAGCGCGGCGCACCCAATCGTGCACGAGCGCGTTGGTGCGTGCGTGACGAGCGTAACGCGTCTCGAGGCCTTCCTCGAAAATTTCGTCCAGCTTGGACTGGAGCGCGTGAACGTGCCCAATGCTCGGCGTGCTCGGCGTCATCCATTGCGCCTGCTCGCTCTTGAACTCTAGGAAATCGAAATAAAATCCGCGATTCGAAACCTTGTCGGCTCGTTCGAACGCTTTCTCCGAAACGGAGAACAACGAAAAACCCGGCGGTAGCGCGAGCGCTTTTTGCGCTCCGGTAAGCATCACGTCGATCCCGAGCGCGTCCATCTCGATTTTCACACCAGAGAATGACGACACGGTATCAACGATCAGCGCGACATCGGGATATTTGGCCAGGACGCAGCAAATTTCGGGGAGCGGATTTATCACGCCGGTCGAGGTTTCACTGTGGGTCAACGTGACGGTATCGAATTTTCCAGTGGCTAGTTGCCGATCGAGATCCTTCGGGTCGATGTGCTTTCCCCATTCAACCTGAAGCGGCTCCGCGTTTTTCCCGCATCGCTTCGCGACATCCAACCATTTGTCAGAAAACGCGCCGCACATGCAACAAAGCACGCCGCGATCGGCCAGGTTGCGGACCGACGCTTCCATAACGCCCCACGCCGACGACGTGGAAAGAAACACAGGCTGCTTTGTGCCGAACAACGTCTGAAGCTTTGAATGAATCCCGCGGTAAAGATTCTTGAAATCTTCGCTGCGATGTCCAATCAATGGACGCGAAAACGCCTCCCAGGTTTTTTCGGAAACTTCAACTGGTCCGGGTATGAAAAGCTTGTCGTGCGGATGCATGAACCAAACATCCGACATCCGACATCCAACATCCACTGTTAAAGTTTTGCGGACCTAGTTGCACGCGGGAGCATTGAGACGTACGCGTCAGCCATATGCATCGCCTATTTGTCTCCTGCGTGCTTTGGGTTCTTCTTGCCGCCGCGACGCGCGCTGAACCGTCAAACTATCTCGTGTTCGTAAGCAACGAACGCTCAGGCGATGTCACGATTATTGATGGAGCCACAGATAGCGTCGTCGGAAGTTTTCAGGTGGGCAAACGGCCGCGCGGCATTCATGCTACGCCCGATGGCCAGAGAGTCTTTGTTACGTTGAGCGGCTCGCCGCGTATGGCTCCCGGCCTGGATGAAAATCGCGCGCCCGCGGACAAACGCGCCGACGCTCTCGGAGTCATCGATCCATCGGTGCGCAAATTGATAGATCGGTGGCATGTCGGATCTGACCCTGAGCAATTCGCGATCAGCAAAGACGGAAAATTCGCATTCATCGCAAATGAAGACGACGCGAGCGTGTCCATTGTCGACCTCGATTCGGGACAATCGCGCGGGAAAATAAAAGTTTCCGAAGAGCCAGAAGGCATGGGCGTCAACCCGGCAAACGGCGAAGTGTACGTCACCTGCGAAGAAAAAGGCGAAGTGTTTGCGATCGACCCCGGTCAACAACGGGTGGTCGGAACTATCGAAACTGGCGGTCGGCCGCGGTCCGTCGCATTTTCATCTGATGGTGCGCGCGCGTACGCCGCTTGCGAGAACGGCGGCTACGTCGCGGTGATAGACGCGCGATCCCACAAATTGTTGTCGAAAATCCAATTGCCGACAGGATCGCTGCCAATGGGCACCGCAGTCTCGCGTGACGGAAAAGAGCTTTACGTTTCAACAGGCCGCGGCAACGCAATTGCGATCATCGATACACAGAGTAATCAGATGGCGACAACAATTTCCGTGGGAAACCGCGTCTGGGGTATTGCGCTCGATCCCAGCGGGACAAAGCTCTACACCGCCAACGGCGCATCAAACGACGTCTCCGTCGTTGATCTAAAATCGCGCAAAGAACTGCGCCGCATCAAAGTCGGCGACGGTCCCTGGGGCATTGCAGTTGGAAACGCGGCTAAATAGCCTGGAATGGAAGGCAGTGAAGGTCGCGAACAAACCGGACGGAATTCTCCGGCAAACCGGCTTAGCAAAATGAGACGTAAACAAAAAGCACCCGACCGTTCATCAACTGACTCGCGGGCAGGTGTGCCTCACTCGCGAGATTACGACGCGATGCTCAACCACGTTGTGCGATTGATCGACGAGGCGCGTCGCGTTTCCGCGCGAACGGTTAACGCCCTCATGACCGCAACATACTGGTTGATTGGCCAGCACATTGTTGAGTTCGAACAGGCCGGAAAATCCAAGGCGCAATACGGCGAAGAAGTAATTGATCAACTCGCGTCCGATTTGACCAGCCGGTTCGGACGAGGGTTCACGCGCAGCAATCTTTTCAACATGCGTGCCTTCTACGTAGCGAATCCTCGAATTGTCCAGACGGCGTCTGGACAATTGGGCCTCCCCGGAAAAATCCAGACGCTGTCTGGAAAATCGACGAGGCAAAAAGGCCACACGGGGTCTGGCGAATTGGCGGTTCGCGATCTGTCCGCGCGTTTCCCTCTGCCATGGTCGGCGTACGTCCGGCTGCTCTGGGTGAAGGACGAGCAGGCGCGAAAGTTTTACGAGATTGAAGCGTTGCGCGGTGGCTGGAGCGTTCGTCAACTCGATCGACAAATCGATTCGCTGTTTTACGAGCGCACTGCGCTATCGCGAAACAAGGCCAAGCTCTTGACGAAGGGTGCTGCCGCAAAGCGCGAGGATGCGGTCACGCCGGAAGAAGAAATCAAAGACCCGTACGTGCTGGAATTTCTCGGACTGAAGGATGAATACTCTGAGTCCGAAATTGAAGAAGCGCTCATTCTGCATCTCGAACGGTTCCTGTTAGAACTCGGCGGCGATTTCGCTTTTATCGGACGGCAGCGCCGCCTCCGCATCGGCAATGAATGGTATCGGCTCGATCTGTTGTTCTTTCATCGCAAGCTGCGGTGCCTCGTCGTCATCGATCTCAAGCGCGGCAGGTTCACTCATGCCGATGCTGGCCAGATGCACATGTATCTCAACTATGCGCGCGAACATTGGACGCGCGAAGGCGAAAATCCGCCGGTCGGTCTCATTCTTTGCAGCCAGAAAGACGAAGCGATCGCGCGTTATGCGCTTGATGGACTGCCGAACAAAATTCTCGCAACTGAATACCGCACGGTCCTGCCCGATGAACAACTCATAGCCGATGAGATTGAGAAAACGCGCCAGCAATTGGAGGCGCGCCGAAAGTCAAGATCATCATAACGAACCCTTTTGAATTCTGAAGGAATTTCACTGGCGAAGACGGCGCACGACGGCTCGTTGTCGATGTAAAATCGCGGAACAAACTGCGTGGCATCAAAGTCGGCGACAGCCCCTGGGGTATGGCGGTTGTGTCCAGGGAGGGACGGCTTGGGCAGCCGTCCACAAAGAATTGTCGGCGGGGACGCCGCCACTCCTTGACTACCCGCTGACGTAATTCGGATAACGTTCGCGCAGCTCGTGCGATAGGCGGTCTGCTTCCTCGGTGTTACCGGCTTGGCGAAATGCCACCGCGGCTTTGTCCAGCGCGCGCGGAGTGATGGCTGGATCGTCATAAAGCAGGGCGACTCCCTTAAAAGCTTTGCCGGCGTCATCGAAGTTCCCACGCTCGAGCTGGACTTCGCCCGCGAGCAGGCGCGCTTCCGCGTTTACGCGGCCCTCGGGTTGCAGCACCATGATTTCTTCAGCGATCTTCTGCGCCTCGTCAGGTTTATGAGCGCTGATCTTAACGGCGCCGAGAGTCAGTAACACTTTCGCCTTTCCCGCGGGATCTTTGGCAGTCTGCAGATACTTTGCGAACGCTTCCTCGGCTTCAGGCAAATTTTTCAGCTTCGTAGCCGCGTCGCCGAGATAAAATAAATAATCGGGTTTAACCTTGCCTCCGTTGTCCGTTTTTCGAAGCGTGCTGAGATATTTTTCCGCGGCTTGGAAATTTTTCTCGTTGTAATACTCAATTCCAAGCCACTCCAAAACCTCGGGCGCCACATTGGTCCCGCCGTCGCGGGATTCAGCCATGAAATTGTTCACTTCTTTGGTGAGCGCAGACCGATCTCTTAAATAAAACTGGCAAAGAATGATCCGAACGGACGCCAGATTGTAGTACTGCTCCTTGTTTAGTTGGCGGGCGGTGTTCAAAGCGGTCAACGCCGTTTTGTAATCCTTCGCTTCGAACGCAGTTTTCCCGATATAGTATTGCGCCTGCGCCGCGACAGAACTCTTGGGGAATTCCCTCAGGAGCTGCCGAAAAGTGTCGACCATCCCTTTGGTATTGTCCTGTTGCCCGAGAATCAAAGCCTTCAACTGCAACGCCGCCTCGCGCTCGTGCGCCTTCGGGTATTTGGCAAGGACGATGGTAAGATCCGTAAGCGCAGCTGTGTAGTTTTTGCTCTGCTCGTACGCCAAAGCGCGCTGAGCCAGGGCGGCTGGAATTTCCGGAGTGTCGGGAAACGTCTGTAGGTAATACGTAAAAGCTTCGATGACGCCGGGAGTGTTTTTCGTCTGGACGTGGCACAACCCAAGTTTGTACGCCGCTTCGGCGCGCAGCCGCGGAGAAAGCTCAGACGCGCGCAGTTCGCCGTACATTGAGGCTGCGTCGGTGTAGTTCTGCTGTTTGTATAGCGCCTCGGCTTTTAACAACTTGGCTTGATCGGCGCGTTCGTTTGTGGGGTTCGTTGCAAGGAACTGATCCACCGCGGCAGAGAGCGCCGAAGGATCTGTGTTATAAACGTTGATCAGTTGCTGGTAAGCGGCGTCCTTTGCTTCCTCGCGATCCGGGTACTTTGCGGTGATCTGGTGATAGATTATCTCGGCTTCTTTTGGATGGCCAAGTTGGCGTTCACTGTTTGCAGCGAGCAACAATACTTCTGCCTGCGCAGCTTCAGGGAGCTTGTCCAATTCCTTTTTATAGTCGGCCAGCAACTGCGTGTACTGACCAGTCTGGAATTGCAATCGGCGAAAACCGACTTGCGCGATGGCGCGGAACTTTCCCGCTTCAGGCAGAGTGCGCCCCTTTTGAAACAATGCGGCGGCTCGATCGGTCATGGCCTTGTCCATTTTGCCTTTGTCCGCTTGGACGAGTTCGAGCGCTATCAAGCCTCCACGCACCGCGCACTCTGCTTTCAACGCCGGTTTCTGAGCTTCGTTAGCCAGCGCTTCGTACTGCTTCAGCGCATCGAGCTTTTTTCCCCGTGCAGCGAAGATGGACGCCGCCGTCACTCGTGCATCTTCGCGGTACGGATTTGGATTCCCCACCTCGGCGACCTGCACGTAAATATCTGCGGCTTCGTCTTTTTTGCCGAGAGCTTCAAGGCAGCGGGCTTCGAAATAGCGCGCCGAAAGCGCCACCGCCGGCTCCTTCGATTTGGCGGCGGAACGATGAAAAAGCGGGAGTGCGGTTGCGTAGTCTTTGTCCGTGAACGCCATTTCGGCGAGAGCGAATGCCGCTGGTCCGGCGAATTCGCTGTCGCCGTACTCGGTGAGCACCTTCTGTAGATTGGTGCGAGCATTCGAATCGCGATGGAGGTTTCGATAGCATTCGCCAAGCGAAAAATAAGCATTCGCCCGGCCAGCGCGTCCGGGATAGTCGTCGAGATACTTTTGATATTCCGGGAGCGCCAGGTCGTACAATTTGCGAGCGAACAAGCCGTTGGCGTAATCGAGTTGACGCTGATCCGCCCCTTCAGTTTCGCGCGGCGATGGTTCCGAAACCTCGTCCTTTAAAGAGCGGAGAACTTTGTCGATTGATTCGTCTGCCGGGACCGCGCGCCGAACAGGCGGTTCATCTACATCTACCGGACGAGCCCGGCGCACTTCCGGCTCCGATTGAGCAATGGCGATATTCGCCGTGCAAAGCAGCATCGCCAGTCCAAAAAGACTGGCCGCGCCGCGCGTAATGTTCATCTTGCCGTGGCGAAAGCTACGTTGGTTATCCCCGCTTCGGTGCAGATGTTCAGCACCTCGACGATGTTCTTGTAGGAGCCGGCTTCGTCGCCGCGAATCACCACCGCTTGTTCGGGATTCAATTGAACCATGCCTTTCAGTAATTCCTGGAGCTCGGGACTGGTCAGGGTGCGCCGGTTCACAACCACGTTGCCATCCGCCTTAACATTGACGATCACATCCCCGATCGGCGCTGACTTCTCCTTCGCCGCCGAGGCCTTCGGCACTTTCACGTCGAGCTCGTTTTCGGTGCGCGCTGCATTCCACGTAAGCAGGAAAAAAATTAGAAGAAGCAGCAACACATCTACCAGCGGCGCAAGCTGAATGCCGGGATGATGCAATTGCGCGCGGCCGCGGAGGTTCATGAGAGCAGCCGAGTTTTACAGTTCGTCTTCAATTAAAACAGGCGCTCGTTCCGCGCGCCTGCCGTATTGCAATGAAAGCAATGCCAGAACGTGCGTGGAAGCAGCCTCGAGCTCCGAGATCAATTTCTGCGACCTGCCGCGGAAAAAGGCGTAAAAAATCATGGCCGGAATGCCGATCGCCAGACCCGCAGCGGTGTTGACAAGCGCTTCACTAATCCCGCGCGAGAGCGCCGCGTAACGCGCCGACCCGACATCAGCACCTAACGCACCAAAAGAGCGAATGATTCCAAAAACCGTGCCCAGCAAACCCAGCAATGGCGCAATCATCCCGATATCTGCGAGGTAAATTACGCGGTTGTTCAAACTCGCGGCCACGCGTGTTCCTTCTGTCTCGGCGATTTCGCGGACGTGCTGCAAATCCGCGTGTGGATTCTTAGTTGTGAAATCGAGCATTTTTTGCACGACGCGCGCGATCGCTTCTCCATGCCGGTTGGAAACAGCGAGCAACCCGAGGTAATCGCGTTTACGCAGGAGCGCATCGGCAGTCGCCATGTAACCGCTCGAAACGACGGCTCCGCGCCGGATCGTCAGGAAGTAAACGACCACAAGCGCGACGAAGAAAATCGACAACAAAAACATCGGAATCATCACCGGACCTGCTTTGACAAGCGTCTCCAGCACCGTCTGCGAGTGCTGCGGCACCAGCGGCGGCGTGGGTTCCTGCGCGAGCAGCGGCGACGCGCTCCCCAGCGCGGCAAACAGCACAACCCAAATCTTCATGCGAGAAATTTCGTAATGATATGCGGAGCGAAACATCGATGCAAATTGGTCCCGGGGCCAGTGTCGAGGATTAGAGGCACATTTTCAGGAAATTGTTCATACATTCGCTTTGTTAGTTGCTCTCCGTGGGAACCGGTCAGCGTGAACTTCGCTGCGAACCGGTCACCGGCGGTTGACGAGAAAAATGTGTGCGGGTTGAATCCCGGGATCCAGTTCAACGTAATTTTGCCGGCCGCGCCAGGTGTAGCGCGCATCGTTCAACAAATCGTGCAACTGATACTCATCGCTTCCCATCTGCCCGAATTCCTCAATTGGCACATGGACAAATGAGTTTTGCTTGCGAAATGGGTCAAGGTTCACCACCACGAGGATGATGTTGTCTCGCGCGGGAGTCATCTTGCCGTAGAACAGAATTGCGTCGTTATCGGCGGGATAGAAGCGCAGATTCGTGAACATCTGAAGCGCGCGATTCTGCTTCCGGATTCGGTTTATGCGCGCGATCCAATCCTTGATGTTTCCGGGAGCATTCCAATCGCGCTCCTTGAATTGGTACTTCTCGGAATCGAGATACTCCTCACGACCCGGCAACGCCTCGTTCTCGCACAGCTCGTATCCGCTGTAGATTCCGTAAAGAGGCGAAAGCGTTGCCGCCATAAGCACCCGAATCATGAACGCAGGGCGGCCGCCCTCTTGAAGCGCATACGGCAGGATGTCGGGCGTATTCGGCCATAGGTTAGGTCGAAAATATTCGCTCATTTCAGTCTGCGTAAGCTCGGTGAAATAGTCGATCAACTCCTGCTTCGAATTTCGCCACGTGAAATAGGTATAGCTCTGGTTAAACCCTGCTCTGGCCAGCGCTTTCATCATCTTTGGCCTGGTGAACGCTTCGGCGAGAAAAATCGCGTCAGGATATTTTTCGCGGACGCCTTCGATCAAATACTCCCAGAAGGCGACCGGCTTCGTATGCGGATTGTCCACGCGAAAGATCCGCACCCCGCGCTCGGCCCAAAACAGCACGATGCTCTTCATCTCGGCCCAGAGCTCGCGCCAGTTTTCGCATCGAAAGTTTATCGGATAAATGTCTTCGTATTTTTTTGGCGGGTTCTCCGCAAATTTGATCGTGCCGTCCGGCCGTTTGTAGAACCACTCGGGATGTTCTTTGACGTACGGATGATCAGGCGAGCAATTAATCGCGAAATCGAGTGCGATTTCCATTCCGCGTTTGCGCACTTCCTTTTGCAGCCAATCAAAATCCTCGAGTGTTCCTAGCGAAGGTTCCACCGCTTTGTGTCCGCCGGCCAGGCCGCCGATCGCCCACGGCACTCCCGGATCGCCTGGTTCGCAAGTGACCGCGTTATTCCGGCCCTTGCGATTAGTCCCACCGATCGGATGAATCGGCGGAAAATAAAGGACGTCGAACCCCATTGCTTTTGCGTCGTCCACGCGCGACAAAGACTCCCGGAAGGTCGATGCGCGATCCCCGTGGCCCTCTGCCGAGCGCGGGAAAAATTCATACCACGCGCCGAACAATGCTAGCCGTCGATCGACCACGACTTGGGGAATTGGCTCGTATTGTGTGGCATCCGCGCGATCCGGGTAGGTCGCCATCAGTATGTCCAGCTCACCTGACTTCGCGATAGCGTAAATTTCTGAATTCGCGCCGGTGACGATTTGCTCGGCAAATTCGCGCAGACGCGCGGAGTCCGCTCGGTCACGCGCACGGCTCGCCGCCGCTTTCACAATTGCCGCGCCTTCCAACGCTTCGCTGCGCAGATCGGAAATCCCGCCTTCAAATTTCTTTGCGAACTCTTGCTGCCAGCTGCGGAACGGGTCGGTCCATGCTTCGACTGTGTATTCGTGAATAGCCTGATCGTAGAGGGTGCACACGCCGCGCCAGCGATCGTTATCAACAAACGTCATCGGCGTTTCCCGCCACGCCCGCTTGCCTACAACACGCCACTTCAGAACCGCCGCAACCACGTCGTGGCCATCCTTGAAAATGTCGGCTTCGACTACCAGATCTTCGCCCACGATGCGCTTGATCGGAGAACGGCCACAATCAATCAGCGGCTGCACGTTGTCGATCAGCACTGATGGAAACGCCCTGGCCATGCGCACCAATCAACCAAGATTCACATCGAGCGAAAGGATAAATCCGATTGTTCGCGGATCGCGCGGCGACTTGGCGCGCGAATGCGCGGCGTCCAGTCTGAAAGCCCGCTAGTGCCGAGATTTAGTTACGCGGAGAAGTAAAATGCGCACTCATACAGACCTGAGTTGCGATTCACTTCGCGACGGACACGCGTCCCTAACACGGCTTCGAACAGGTCCTGCTCGAACCGGCCCACGATCGGGTAATGCTCCAGCACGTTGAGAAGCGGGGAATGACACTCGAGAATTTGAGGGCCGCCGTCTTTTCCGTTGTTGATGAACGCAGCCATATGGCCTTCGCCATCGCGTACGTTCGCAAGCCATTTCGCGCGTTCCGCAACGCAATCTCCCTTCGCCTTGGCTGTCAGCGCCGCGGTCTTCTTTTTGAAAACGCTGTAAAGTAACTTCTCCGGCGCATTCGGTCCGTAGATGTCCTCAGCTGCTTTCAATAAGTCCAGCGTGAACTGGTGGCTGTCGGCATGAAAAAGATCATGCGTGCGGCGCGTAAGGCGATAGACCATCTCTGGTCTGCCCATTTTTTGTGGGCGACGCCAGGTATCCAGATAGCCGTCGCGATGCAGGGTAATGCAATGCTGTTTGATCCCCATATAGCTCATGCCCATTTTTTCCACGAGCTCATTGACAGACATGCCCTTGGTGCGCTTGAGGGAGTTAATAATGTCAAGCCGTTGGGTACGGCCAATTTCTGAAATTAAACGTTGATTCATACGGCTGAAATGGTTGGAGACGAACGAAAGAGCGGACTTTACACGCCGCGATCTTTAATACGCAAGCCTAAAGTTTACACAAGAGTCGAGGATGAAAGAAATTACAAAAGAAGCGTCCTGTGACGACCCCACGCAAAGAGCAGCTATAGGAAAAGGCGAGATGCTTTTGCCAGGAATTCAGAGATTGCCCGGAATGGCACTCACTTACGAGTAGAGATACTCGTCGTGGTACTCGCGCTGCGGCGCGAACTGCAGGTTCTCGTTCCCGGTCTCGGGATACTCGAAGATTTTACCTTCGTAATTCCGGATCACGATTTTTTCGTTGTCGTGATAGAGGATGTAACCGGGATTGATCGGCACTTTGCCGCCGCCGCCGGGGGCGTCGATGACGAATTGGGGCACGGCGTAACCTGTGGTGTGGCCGCGCAACCCCTCGATGATCTCGATGCCTTTGGCAACCGACGTGCGCAGGTGTGACGAGCCATTGATCAGATCGCACTGGTAAATGTAATAGGGGCGAACGCGGCACATCAGCAGCTTGTGCACGAGAGTTTTCATCGTCTCAATGCCGTCATTAACGCCTGCGAGTAACACACTCTGGTTACCCAGCGGAATGCCGGCGTTGGCGAGACGCTCCAACGCGTGCTTTACCTCGATCGTAAGCTCGCGTGGGTGGTTCACGTGCACGCTCATCCAGAGCGGATGATATTTCGCCAGCATTGCACACAACTCGGGCGTGATTCGTTGTGGCAGGAAAATCGGAACCCGCGTGCCGATCCGCAGGAATTCGATGTGCTTGATAGTGCGCAACCGCGACAACAGCTTTTCGAGCCTGTCATCGCTAAAAATCAAAGCGTCGCCACCGCTCAAAAGTACGTCACGTACTTCGGTGTGTTCTTCAAGATAACGGAACGCCTCCTCGAAATTGGTGTGCAATTCCTGTTCGCCAACCCCGCTAACCACTCGACTCCGGGTGCAATAACGGCAGTAACTCGCACAACGATCCGTCACCAGGAACAGGACACGATCAGGATATCGATGCACTAAACCCGGCACCGGCATGTGCGAATCTTCGCCGCAGGGGTCGGGCATGTCGTAAGGCGACGTCCACGTTTCCTCGATTCGCGGAACCACCTGACGCCTGATCGGGTCATCCGGATTATTTGCAGGCAGCAGGTTAAAAAAGTGTGGGGTAACGGCTAGCGCGAGTTTGTCGCCGGAGAGCAAAACGCCGCTGCGCTCCTCGGCGCTCAGTTTCAGATGTTTCTCGAGTTGCGCGAGGGTGGTGACTCTGTTTTTGAGCTGCCATTTCCAATCGTTCCAGAGTCCCGGAGCCGTGTCTGACCAATATCCCGGCGCGTGCGAAACGAAGTCTTTTCCGTCCCCATTCTCAGAGGCAAAAGTGTTCATTTTTGTGGTGGTGGACGAAAAAGCTAAGACCCTTAAGTATCGTGTCAATGCAGGCACTTCGCCGTGCGCTACGCACGTGAATGAAACGGTCCGGGAAGCGCGATCTGACGGGCGATCTGCAGTCGTTCAGCGCAGATTTGTTCGATCAATATTGTTCGCCACCTGCAACAAGAATGAGTCCTGTCCATGCCTCGCGAGTAACGACAACCCCACTGGCACGCCGTCGGACTCGGCTATTGGGAGTGAGACTTGCGGCAGGCGGCCCATCCCCGCAACGCTCGTCAGCGACAATGTGCGAGGATAATAACCGCTCCCACTCGAACTGCGTCTGGGTGGGTCGCCCTTACGAGGAGCGAGCGCGGGTGCTGTTGGGATGCACAGCAGCTCGTCCGGTCCGAGAAACTCGTGCAAACTTCGAAAATATTGTTCGCGTCGTTGCATCGCCTCCGCGAGGCGTCGCCGGTCGAGTTGGTTCATCAGTTGAAAACTCGCAGCTATCTCGGGGCCAAACTCTGGCCTGGTGTTAGCGATCCATGCGCCAAGGCAACTCTCGATCTCCGCCCATTGGATCACGCAAAAACTGTCGACCCATGTCGCGAAGCTATGTTCAGCGTCGTCAACAACCAGCTCTTGCAGCGACGACTCCCGCACGGCGCCGCCGAATATTTCTCGTAGCCGCTGCAGCGGCTCCGATAAGGCTTCCTGAACATCGGGGTCGGCAAGGGCGAAAGCTTCTCGGATCAAATGAATCGTCGCGGGTTTATTTGGAGACGCCGGCGCGCCGGCCAACAAAACGAGAGCCACCTTTGTCAGCACATCAGCGCTCTGCGCTAGGATGCCGACAGTGTCGAACGATGGCGCTAGCGGATTCACGCCAGCAACCGATACGAAACCGTGCGACGGCCGGAAGCCCCAGATTCCACAATTGCTCGCGGGAACGCGGGTAGAGCCGCCCGTATCCGTTCCAAGCGCAAAATCCACCAGACCGCACGCAACGGCGGAAGCCGATCCGCTCGACGACCCACCCGGCACGCGATCGGGCGCGTGCGCATTGAGAGGCGTGCCGTAAAAGTGATTCTCACCCAAAAGGCTGAAAGCCAATTCGTCCGAAATGGTCTTGCCAGCGCAGCGGGCACCCGCGAGCAAAAGTTGCTCTACGCACACAGCATGGACTACTGCGGCGGGATGGGAATCGCGCCACGTCGGATTACCGCAACCGGTTTTGAAACCGGCTACATCGATTGTATCTTTAACAGCAAAGCGCAGTCCATCCAGTGAGCCGCTAACGGCTGGCGACAGATCTAAAGTCGTTACAAAGGCGTTACTCTGAGCAACGGTGATCACTGAGCTGTTCATTCGCTGACTTTGACGCAACGTGAACAATCCGCGATCACTCTTCAAGAAATGACGACTTCCGAGCCGCCGGAAAAGAAAATCACGGCTGGGAAGAGGTCACTCCTTGGAACTCCTATTTTCCGCCAAGCACGCTTAGCTCCCAGCGATAGCCATCGGGATCATGGAACCACAGGCCCATGTTTTTCGAACCCGGAGCTTCCGAGCCGATTTCGTCGCCCGGATCTTCAATATCGACGCCGACCTTCTTCAAATGCGCGAAAGCCTTTCGCAGCGTCGCCATGTCCGGTAGATGAAATGACATGTGATCAATCGTTTCCGGCGACGGCTTTCCTTTAAACAACGCGATCGTGACGTAGTCGTTTCCAACGGCCACACCGTTTTCGAATTCGAATTCTTTTCGCAAACCCAAAGCGCGCTCGAACC
>JBARAJ010000233.1:0-4697 GCA_049791915.1 Candidatus Udaeobacter sp. | reverse complement strand
ACTGATGCGGGCGCGGCTCTGGAATTTCGAGCGCGTCGAGAATCCAATCGTAAAGCGGCCGGTGCACTTCGAATTCCAGTGTGCACACCGAATGCGTAATCCCTTCGATGTAATCGCTGAGCGTATGGGCCCAGTCGTACATCGGGTAAATGCACCATTTGTCGCCCGTGCGATGATGCGTTGCGTGCCGGATTCGGTAGAGCACCGGGTCGCGCAGCCAGACGTTCGCGGCGTTCACGTCGATCTTTGCTCGCAATGTGCGCGCGCCATCAGGAAACTCGCCCGCTTTCATTCGCGCAAACAGATCGAGACTTTCATCGACCGAACGTTCGCGAAAGCTGCTGGCCTTTCCGAGACGGCGATACTCGTCCGTTTCCTCGCGAGTCATGTCGTCAACGTACGCCCTGCCTTTGCGGATGAGTTCCACTGCATGCTCGTAAAACCGATCGAAATAATCCGACGCATAGAACGGCGCGCCGCCGAGTTTTTTGTCTGCCCAGTCGTCGATCAACCAATGGACGTCAGCCATAATTGACCTGACGTATTCTGTTTCCTCCTTCGTCGGATTGGTATCGTCCATGCGGATGTTGCAGATGCCGCCAAACTCGCGCGCGATCCCGAAATTGAGACAGATCGATTTTGCGTGGCCAATGTGCAGATAACCATTCGGCTCGGGCGGAAAACGGGTGATGATTTGCTTGTATTTTCCCGTCCGCAGATCCTCCGCGATGATGTCGCGGATGAAGTCGGAAGGTCTCTCTGTTTCGGTCGTCATAGTAGCGGGCAAAGCTATCGGCGAACGTGCAGATCGACAACTTTTGTCGCTGCGGTGCCTGGGGAGCGCACGCGACCCGCGTGCTGGCGAGCGCGTCTCGGGATCGCGGACTTTGCCTTAGCTCCTGCTCTGCAAGAGATACTGCAATGTAGTTAAAGACTGTTTCGGCGCGACGCCGAAACCAGCACGCGAGACGCGTGCGCTCCCCAGACACCGTGCATTCGCTCTCGACCGCGACAGTAGTATCGTCTGCGCGCTGGAATGGACGAGCAATCAACCACTGACCGTTATACACTCGCTGACCTTGAACGCTGGAGCGAGGTCGCACGCGACATTGATCCCCCAATTCGCCTGGGTGTTTTCGGCGACCCGGTGGCGCACTCGCTTTCGCCGCAGATGCAAAACGCGGCACTGCGCGCGTTTGAGATCAACATGCAATACGCGCGATTTCACATCCGGGGGAATGAATTGCGCTCAGCGCTGCGTTTTCTGCGCAAGCTCGATTTTATTGGGGTCAATCTCACTGTGCCGCACAAGATCGCAGGGCTGACGCAAATCGACGTGGCTGATGAATCGGCGAGCCGTTGCGGCGCAGTGAACACACTTCGGCTACACGAGAACAAATTAATCGGTTCAAATACGGACGCCGAAGGATTTTCACGCGCAGTTCGGAGCGAGTTCTCATTCGATTTACGCGATCTGCGAGTGATGATCCTTGGCGCCGGCGGAGGCACAGGTCACGCCATAGCCTGGCAATGCGCGTTGGAAAATTGTGAGCGCCTGGTCCTGGTCAATCGCACCCTGGCGAAGACAAGCGCCCTTATAGATCAGTTGCGACCTTTCTTCGCCGAACCCCGTGTGCTAGGTCCTGTCGCGCGGATCGAAGCCGTACCATGGGACGAGACTGCGGTGCGCGCGCAACTCGCGGACATCGACCTGATCGTCAACGCAACGCCGATGGGAATGAATCCGAGTGATCCCGCGCCAATTCCGGCACGATTGCTTGCGCCGCACCACATTGTATTCGACTGCGTGTATCGCCCATTAAAAACTGCGTTGCTTCGTGCAGCCGATGAAGCCGGAGCGCGCGGCGCGAATGGCTTGTCAATGTTGTTGCATCAAGGCGCACTGTCATTTTCGCTCTGGTTCAATCGCGAAGCACCGATTGAAGCGATGCGCTCAGCGATTGCGCTGTGATTCGTCAGCTGCTGGCTCAATCGCAACAAAGGCGCCGTTGCCTTCGTCGAGATAGATCGTCGAACCGACGCGCGAGATTTGAAGTGATTGCCGCCACGTTCCCGATCGGAAATGTTTTGTAGCTTCGATTGTTTTGGTTTCGGGTGGTCGGGAAGGCATCGCAACGGTCATCGCTTCGGACAAAATTCTGCCATCCATCTTTTGTGGCGATTTGATGCCGAGAATCTGCAAAATCGTTGGCGCCAGATCGACATTGCCACTCGCGAGATCATTCGTTTCGCCACGCTTAAAATCCGGGCCGGCAGCAATCAATGTGTTGTGCATGTCGAATCGGCTCAGTGTAGCATGAGTCCCCTTTCCTGCCGCTCGCTGCCAATCGGCGTCGATCATCCCCGGGGCGTCGAATTGATTTTTTGAAGCGTCCCAGCGAAACGCCATCACGACATCAGGCGCGCGCTCGTTTTGGATGTTCGCTTGCTCCAGCGCAAAGGTTCCCTCCATCGGCTGTTTTGTAAAAATCACTCCAGCGAAATCGGATTGCTGCAAGAACTCAACAAGGCGACGCGTTACCGTCGCGTCGTGCCCGATAACATAGAAAAGTACGCTGCCGCCGTTCCCGGCCAGCATGACGTCTCCCGGTTTGGGTTCAGCTTTGAATTCGGTCGTCGCGGCGAACCCGGCCTCGTTCAAAATCTTCGGCAGTTCAATTGAGCGTCTGATCGTGGAGAAGCCATGATCCGACACAACAAACACGTCTGTTATTTCGCGCGCTTTTCGTTCATCCAATGCCGAGAGCACGGCGGCGAGATTCTTATCAGATGAGTTGATCGCAGCGATGGCCGCGGGCGCGCCCGGCGCGGTTTCATGCTGGGTAAGGTCCGGTTCGCCTAGCCAAAGAATCGAAAATGCCGGCACGCCGTCTTTCCAAAGAACGTCTATCAATGCTTTGGTCGTCCACGAATCTTTTTGTAAATGAGCAGACGGAAACGGACCAAGCGCTTCGGTGATTGGCGCCAGTGCCATCTTCGGCAAGCAGAGCCCGGCGGAGAGCGTTACGCTCTTCTCCAGGGTGACAGCGTTTTGCTGCTTTCCGTCTCGGCTCGACAAATCGCCGACCTCTGGGCGAGTTCCCCATTGCCGATCCAATAGAAGGCCGACAGTCTTTGCAGACGCAATTAAGCTGCGAGCACCCGCGCGTTGCGCGAGCTCCGCAACCGTTGGCGCGGAAACGTATTTCCCACCCGAGAGTTCGTCGCCCTTTTCCACCACCGATGGCAGTTCGATACCAACAGCACTGTGAGAATCGATGTCGGGGCGATACACATAGTTTGCAATGATACCGCTGTTGCCGGGGTAAACACCGGTCACTATCGCCGTGCCGTTTACGTTCGTTGCACTCGGAAAAACCGCGTGGTGATTACGAAACGTGACGCCTTCGCCGGCGAGCTTCCAAAGCGCTGGAGTATTCTGCTCGGTCACAAAATCCGGACGCATCCCGTCCCACACAACCACCACTACATGTCGTTCGGGTTTCGCGGGTACGACCGCTGCGGCAGAGGCGCAGACGACTAAAAACAGCAATGAAATTATTCGTCGCATTCGCGAATTATAGAACAAGGAGCGGCGGTCTCCAGTTCGCCTTGCAAACGAGAACGATGTTGAAGGGCGTTGGCGTCAGTTGACCTGGCGTTTCACAGAAACGCCCTACAAGAAACGGTGATTATTTTTTCGGTCGCAGCAGAGGAAATAGAATCACGTCGCGGATGGATTCGGCGCCGGTAAGCAACATTGTAAGCCTGTCCATCCCGATTCCGATGCCACCAGCAGGCGGCATACCGTGCTCGAGAGCGAGCAAAAATTCCTCGTCGATGTTCTGCCTTTCTTCACCGGCCTGTTCGAGCAGGCGCTGACGTTGAACAAGCGGGTCATTCAGCTCGCTGTAACCTGGCGCGATCTCCGCACCGTTGATGACCAGTTCAAAAACGTCGACGAGCGAGCTGTCTTCCACGTTTTGTTTGGCCAGCGGTACGAGTTCCTTTGGACAATGCGTCACAAACAGCGGATCGATCGTTTTTTCTTCGATGAGTTTCTCGAACACATGCTGCGTCACCTCGAAGTCCGCGAGCTGCGGTAGAACCTCGAGCTTAAACTCGTTCATGGCGCGCTCGCGGCGCTGCTCGGGCGAAAGCTCAAACCAATCCTTGCCCGCGACTTCGCGCACCAGATCGTGGTAACGCACGCGGCGCCACGGCCGTTTCAAATTGATCGTGCGCGTGACGTTTCCGTTACCGTCTCGATGTTCGATGGTGAGAGAGCCACAGATTTTCTCAGCCAGATAACAAATCAGTTCTTCGACGAGATTCGCCATCTTCTCGAAATCAGCGTAGGCCCAATAGGCCTCAAGCATCGTGAATTCCGGATTGTGCTTCCGCGAGATCCCTTCGTTGCGAAAGTTGCGATTGATTTCGAACACCTTGTTGAATCCGCCCACCAGCAAACGTTTCAGATAAAGCTCCAGTGCAATGCGCAGATAGAGATCGATGCCAAGTGCGTTGTGACGTGTTTTGAATGGTTCGGCCGCCGCACCTCCAGCCATCGTTTGCAAGATTGGCGTCTCCACTTCAACGAAACCCCGTTCCTCGAAAAAGCGCCGGGTTTCGCGAATGATGGCGATCCGTTTTTCGAACACCGCGCGCGAACGTTCGTTGGTGAGAAGATCAAGATA
>JBARAJ010000232.1:0-15257 GCA_049791915.1 Candidatus Udaeobacter sp. | reverse complement strand
CATACGCTCAGCGATTACATCGAAGGGATTACGCATTCGGTGTGCACACTGGAATTCGAAGTGCACCGGCCGCTTTACGATTGGATTCTCGACGCGCTCGAAATTCCAGAGCCGCGCCCGCATCAGTACGAATTCGCGAGGTTCAATCTGACGTACACTGTGATGAGCAAGCGTAAACTGATCCAGCTCGTGAACGAAAAGCTCGTCAACGGCTGGGACGATCCGCGAATGCTGACCATTTCCGGTTTGCGCCGGCGCGGTGTGACGCCGACAGCCTTGCGCAGCCTGGCGTACAATGTCGGGATTACGAAGTATCCGAGCATGACTGACATGGCTTTGCTCGAGCACACGGTGCGCGATGAACTCAATCGTACCGCAACGCGCCGCCTCGTCGTGCTGCGTCCGATTAAAGTTGTGCTGACAAATTATCCGGAAGGAAAAGCCGAAGAACTCGATGCGATCAATAATCCCGAGAATCCAAATGCTGGAATCCGGAAAATCCCATTCGGCCGCGAGCTGTACATCGAGCGCGACGATTTCATGGAAACCGCCCCGCCGAAATACTTTCGGCTTCGACCGGATGGCGAGGTGCGGCTGAAATACGCTTACATCATAAAGTGCGAGGAAGTGGTGAAAGATGAGGCCGGCAACGTGACCGAGCTGCGATGCAGTGTCGATCTGGACAGCAAATCAGGCGGGCCAACTGCGGGCCGGAAAGTCAAAGGGACGATTCATTGGGTGAGCGCGGCGCACGCAATCGATGCGGAAGTCCGATTGTATGATCGGCTTTTCACTGTTCCCGAGCCGGATGCCGATGGCGATTTCAAGTCGTTCATAAATTCGAATTCGCTGGAAGTAGCGAACGCAAAATGCGAACCCGCGCTTGCGAATGCGCGTCCGGAAGAACGCTATCAATTTGAGCGCCTTGGCTATTTCACGCTCGACCCAGATTCGACGCCGGAAAAGCAAGTGTGGAACCGCACGGCTACGTTAAGGGACACTTGGTCCAAAGCGGCGCAGAAGTAGGGCAGCGCACGCGGCTTGCGTGCTGTTTTCGGCGGCCTCGCCGAAAATCATTTGTCCGTGAATACGACCTGCTCATCAATGTGGATCCGAAGCGGTTCGACGAGCCGTCGAACCGTGCACGCCAGCGGCGTGCGCTCCCCATCAAAACGTCGACAGCGCGCCATCGATCCGCGCCACGACTTTCTCCTTACCTAAGACTTCGAGCAGATGATAAAGACTCGGCCCCACAGTGCTGCCAGTCGTCGCCAGCCGTGTGGGGTGAACGATTGCGCCGAGTTTAACGCCTAAATTTGCCGCGGTAGCTTTTAGTGCAGCTTCGATTTCTGCGGCGTCGAATTTCCCAAGTGAACTAAAGCTATCGCGAACGGCTTTGAGTCGCGGTTTGTTTTCAGGAGTGAAATGCTTCGTCGCGCTCTGAGGATCGTAATCAAAATCTTCAGTGAAGTAGAATCCGCAATAAGCCGACAGTTCGTCGAATGTGTTGATCTTTCCTTTGCACGTTGCCAACGCGGCGCGCACGTATTCCTCCGGATAATCATCCACCTTCACCCCGCTCGACTTCAGTCTCGCCACGGCCAATTCGTAAAACTTCTCGTCGCTGAGCTCGCGCGCGTATTCGCCGTTTAACCAATGCAATTTATCGGGATCGAACGTGGCCGAGCTACGGCCGATATTCTTTAAATCGAAAATCCGAATGATCTCCTCAATGTCCAACTTCTCACGATCATCCTTCGGCGACCAACCGAGCAGACAGAGGTAGTTGCGGACCGCCGCGGGAAGAAACCCGCGCTGGATGTAATACTCCACGCGCGCGCCTGCGTCGCGCTTGCTCATCTTTGTCCCATCGCGGTTGAGAATGAGCGGAATCTGCGCGTAGTGCGGCGGCGTTGCGCCGAGCGCGCGAATCAGCTCGATATGTTTCGGCGTGTTCGACAGATGATCTTCGCCGCGGATCACGTGCGAAATTTTCATCTCGAGATCGTCGACCACGTTTACGAAATGAAAGATCCACGAGCCATCAGGACGCCGGATCGTCATGTCTGGATGCGTCTCTTCGTTCGACAAATCGAAATCGATCTTGCCGTGAACGATGTCGTCCACGATGACGTGTTCTCGCGGCGACCGAAACCGCAGTGCTCCCTGATCTTCGTAGATGTGGCCGGCGTCCTGAAGTTTTTTCAAGTAACGCTCGTAAAGTTCAGTGCGTTCGCTTTGCAAATACGGCCCGAACTCGCCGCCGACATGCGGGCCTTCATCCCAATTCAGGCCCAGCCATTCCAAGCCTTCGTAGATGGCGGCCATCGCCTCCTCTGTGTTGCGCTTCATATCGGTGTCTTCGATGCGCAGCACGAATTTCCCGCCGTGATGCCTCGCGAACAGCCAGTTGAAAAGCGCAGTGCGCGCTCCGCCGATGTGCAAGTAACCGGTAGGCGAGGGGGCGAAGCGAACACGGACTTCAGAGCTCATTAATTGTCATCCTGAGCGAAAGCGAAGGATCTCGCAAATCCTCGATTACATGTGAGATCCCTCGCTCCGCTCGAGATGACGAGCTTACTGACACACATTTTGACAGATGTTGTAGCCGCTTCGCTGTGCGAAGCGCTCTCAGTGCACTTCCATCTTGCAAGCAGCGCGCCTTACGGAGACGCGGTTACACATCATTCGATAAAAATTTTACCGGCACGGCGCCGCGCGTGTCGATTTCCCGGAAGATTCACTTTTGCGATTCGAGTGTCACGATCGGCGAGGGAACGCACGCGCTCGATTACTTCGAATCCAACGCCAGAGACGTTTTGCGCCCGCAGCCATTTCAAGAGCGCTCGCCGCTGGAGTGCGATCGGCAACGCGCGAAGCTTTCCGACGGAGAGATCTGCATGTGTCGATTCACGTAGCTCACTCTCGATCCATTTTTCTTCATCCGCAGCAATCATCGCTGTCCGCCAAATGTTCTGGCGGATGTTGCGGCCAAGCATTTTCTCCAGATACGGAATGACCCGATGTCGAATGCGATTGCGGAGCGGGGTGAGATTTTTGTTCGTAGCATCCTCGCGAAATCTCAGCCGGTGTTCGCCGACGTAATCGTCGATGTCTTTGCGCCAGATGCAAAGAAACGGCCGCACAATCGTTAGGTCGATGTCGTTGATTCGCCGTGTAGAAATTTCACGCATCGCAGCAAGGCCGGCGCCGCCGGCCCCACGAAACAGATTAATCAAAAAGGTCTCGACCAAATCGTCGGCGTGATGCGCGACGAAGATCGTTCTGCAGTTTCGGCGCCGTGCAGTTTTGGCAAAGAATGCGTAGCGCGCTTCACGCGCCGCAGTTTCGATCGACATCTTCTGTTTGCTCGCGAGGGCGCGGATGTTTGCAGAACCGAGTTCAAATTCAAGGCGATCGACCGCTGTAGGGCGAGCGCCTCGCTTGCAAGTGCGCGTGGCTGGCAGGCGGAACGCCGGCCCTGCAAGTTTCTGGTTGTAGCGTTCGACCAGCGTTTTCACAAACCGCGCATCGGTATCGCTGGATCGTCCGCGCAATCGATGATTCAGATGACAGACGATTAGTCGCTTGTAACCAAGGCTGATTAACCGGTGCAGCAGTGCGACGGAATCGCGGCCGCCTGACACGCCGACCAGATAACGGGCATTGGGCGGAAAGTCGCGGGTTACTCGCGAGTCGGCGCTTAGTTTGTCCATGAGTGCTCTTCCGTCATTCTGAGCGGAGCGAAGAATCTCTCATCATCTGGTCAAAGCGTGCCACGGGAGCAACCCAGAGATGGTTCGCTCCGCTCAACATGACAATTATTTTGAATCCAATTCACGAGCCGGGGGCATCCAACTTTCAAAACCAATCATGAGCAATCAACAACCTACAGACAAAGCGGGAAGTCCGCGGCGTCTTAAAATTATGAACAACGATCACACATTATATGGGATCCTGGCTGGCTCGGAAGAAAAAGGGCGCGGCGCCATGGAAACAGCGGTGTTTGCCGCATGTATTTTGAGTATCGCGGCCGCGATCTTCCAGTTCATAGGGCAACCGACGCCAGATCCGTTCGCTGGGTTCGACCCCGCAGCGCAACCCGCTCCGGTTGTTTCGCACGCTGTGGAAGCGGTGTGGGAGACGAAATCCTGAACGCCGTGTCGAGATACATCGAAAAAGATAGGGGCGCCGCGCTGCGCCGAGTGCCGAAGCTTTCGGTTTAGGGCGGCGTCCTTGTCGCAATCGCCGACGCGTGTTTTTGAAAACATAAAGCGGCCCTCCCTTACGTAGTATTGCTAACGGATTTGACAATGAATGAACGTTCATTCATTGTCTCAATTCTATGTCCCAGCCCCAAACGGATCCGGTCCCAGATCGGCGTTGTCAGATCCTCGATGCAGCTCTGGTTTGCTTCGCCAAGCGCGGTTTTCATCAAACCAGCATGCATGACATCAGTGCTGAGGCCGGGATTAGCGTCGGGTTGATCTATCGCTATTTCGAAAACAAAGAGGCGGTCATCTCAGCAATGGCGGATCGCCATAAAAAGGAGATCTCCGAAGTGCTGCAGCGCGCCAAACAGGCGCCGACGCTGCTCGAGTCGCTAGAAATCCTGTTCACCGCTCATTGCTGCGAGGAGGAGACCCCGCTGGTCTCCGCATTCGTGGTCGATCTATATTCGGAAGCTTCACGAAATCCTCAGGTCGCCGATTTGGTGCGCGACGTTTTGGAAACTGCCATGGCCGGCGTTACGGAACTGATCAGCAAAGCGCCGGAGGCTCAAAACACTACACGCGGCCTTTCGCCAATCGAAATGGCAGAGTTAATTTTCGCTGTCGCTCGTGGTATGTTGATGCTTGATGTGCTGCGTCCGCAGGAAATGACGCCGACAGAGCGGCGGCAACGACAATTGCAGGTGACGCGCAGACTGTGGAGCTGTTTGTTCAAACCAGAGGCAGAATTCGCTTATGCATGATGTAGCGAGACCAGTTTTAAATCGTCCGACGCAGTCCCCGCCAAAGCGGCGCGGAAAGGGCATCGTTATCGCAATAGCGCTGCTGCTGGCGATAGGCGTTTTTGTTGTTGGCATCAAATTCCTCCAAATCGGCAAAATGATGAGCATGCCGCACACGATGCCGCCGACGACTGTCACGAGCGCATCGGTGAAAAAGGAAGATTGGGCTCCGAGGCTGACAGCGGTGGGATCGGTTAGCGCTGTCCAGGGCGCAGTTGTTTCCACAGAGCTCGCCGGGGTTGTGAGCGAAATCAATTTTGACAGTGGCGCCGTGGCAAAAAAGGGTGAGGTGCTCATGAAGCTCGACGCGTCACAAGAGGAAGCACTTTTGCGATCTGCAGAAGCCGACGCGCAGCTGGCGGGCACAGATCTCGAACGATCCCGCGATCTTGCCATGAAGAAAGTCGTTTCAGGCGCCGAGCTTGATTCTGCCCAATCAAAATTCAGGCGAATGAATGCCGTTGTAGATCAGATGCGTTCCAGCATCGCAAAGAAGACAGTTATCGCTCCGTTCGACGGACAGCTTGGTATTCGCCAGGTGAACGTTGGCCAAATGATCAACGCAGGTCAGCAGGTCGTGGGGCTGACGGCGCTTGATCCGCTCTACGTCGATTTTGCGTTGCCCGAACAATATCTCTCGAAGCTGGCGAAGGGTCTGGAGGCAACGGTCCAGTCCGACGCGTTCCCGGGCCGCCAGTTCAAAGGGAAATTGACCGCGATTAATTCCATGGTGGACCCCGTTACACGCAACGTGCCGTTGCAGGCGACATTGGACAATCCGGATCATGCGTTGCATCCAGGGATGTTCGCAAAGGTTGAAGTTGCATTATCGGAGGCAAAAAAGACGATCGTGATTCCTGGATCGGCTGTGTCTTATGCGCCATACGGCGATTCGGTTTTTGTGATCGAGAAACAGAAGGACCCTAAGACGGGGAAGGAATCGGACATGCTTCGGCAGCAGTTCGTGCGGGTCGGCGAAGCACGTGGAGACTTCGTCGCAGTCACGCAAGGACTGAAAGAGGATCAAACAGTTGTGAGCACTGGAGTCTTTAAGTTGCGCAATGGAATGGCTGTGGCCGTGAACAACGATCTCGCGCCCAAACCGGAGCTGAATCCGAAACCGCCCGATACGTAAGGTGAATGACGAAGCACGAATGACGAAAGAAATCTGAACCACTGTCATCCCGAGCGAAGTCGAGGGACCTCGTTGAATAACTTTGACGTGAAGGCACGGGATTCCTCGACTGCGCTTTGCTCCGCTCGGAATGACGAATTGTTAGCGAAATGACATCGTTCACTGATCTTTTCATCAAGCGCCCTGTACTGGCGATTGTAGTCAGCTTCGTCATCCTCATCGCTGGCTTACAGGCGATGAAAACGTTGAACGTTCGCCAATATCCGCGCAGCGACATCGCAGCGATCACCGTCACTACGGTTTACGTCGGCGCTGATGCCGAGTTAGTGCGCGGCTTTATTACCACGCCGGTCGAGCGAGCCATCGCAGCCGCGGATGGAATCGATTACATCCAATCACAAAGCACTCAGAGCCTGTCGACGATCACCGCTCGATTAAAGCTCAACTACGACGCGAACAAGGCGCTCTCCGACATCAGCGCGAGAGTGGACGCGATCCGGAACAATCTGCCGCCGGAATCACAGATCCCGGTCATCGCCATCCAGGCCGCAGATTCGCAATTTGCTTCCGCGTACTTGAGTTTCACTTCGGACATCCTCCAGCCTAACGAGGTCACAGATTACCTCGTGCGACTCGTCCAGCCGCGACTTACCGCCGTCGGCGGCGTCCAAAAGGCGGACATTCTCGGTGGGCGCACGTTCGCGATGCGCATCTGGATGAAGCCGGACCGGATGGCAGCGTTGAACATCAGTCCTTCGCAGGTCCGCGATGCATTGACGAAAAACAATTTCCTTGCTGCGGTTGGTAACACCAAGGGCTCGCTTTTGCAGGTAAACCTGACCGCCAACACCGACCTGCACACGGCGGACCAGTTCAAGCAGCTGGTTATTCGTCAGGACAAGAACACGCTCGTTAGGGTAGGCGACATTGCCGACGTCGTGCTCGGCGCGGAAGACTACAACACCGAAGTCCGGTTCTCCGGACAAAAGGCTGTTTTCATGGGCATCTGGGTGCTGCCAAACGCCAACTCGCTCGACGTGATCAAGCGCGTTCGCGTCGAGCTTGAGCAAATTAAAAAGGAATTACCCAAAGGCATGACAGCGGAGATGGCGTATGACGCCACGGCCTACATCAACGACGCGATTCACGAAGTCGTAAAAACGTTAATCGACACTCTGCTGATCGTGATGCTGGTTATCTTTTTGTTCCTGGGCTCGGTCCGATCTGTCATTGTCCCGATTGTCGCGATTCCGATCTCGCTAATCGGCGCTCTGTTTTTAATGCAGCTGTTCGGGTTCAGTCTGAACCTACTGACGCTTCTCGCGATCGTGCTTTCAGTCGGATTGGTCGTCGACGATGCAATCGTCGTCGTCGAAAATATAGAACGCCACATCGCAGAGGGACAATCGCGCATGCAGGCAGCGCTACTTGGCGCGCGCGAACTGATTGGCCCAATCATCGCGATGACGATTACTCTGGCGGCGGTTTACACGCCGATCGCTTTACAGGGAGGACTAACCGGCGCGTTGTTCCGCGAATTTGCGCTCACACTAGCGGGTGCAGTTTTCATTTCGGGTATCGTTGCGCTCGTTCTTTCACCGATGATGTCGGCATATCTGTTGCCGCCTCATCACGTCGAGCATGGCTTCAAAGGCTTTGTTGATCGCACATTTGATCGTCTTCGCGATTGGTATGGGAACCATCTGGATCGCACCTTGCAGGCCCGCCCTGCTGTTTACATTGTTTGGGCTGGGATTTCGTTGCTCGCGGGTTTGATGTTTCTCGCAATTCCTAAGGTCGCGACGAAGGAGCTCGCGCCGAAGGAAGACCAGGGCGTGATCTTTGGTGTCATTACGGCGCCGGCCAACGCGACCATTGATGACACGATTCGTTATGCCGACGCAGCCGGAAAAGTGTTTCACGACATTCCCGATACTCGTTTCACGTTTCAGATTACAAATCCAAGCAGCGGGTTTGGCGGAATGGTCTTGAAACCGTGGGGTGTGCGCAAAACGCCCACAAAAGATTACTTGCCCATTGTGCAGCAGAAGTTGTCTGCTATCCCGGCGATTCAAATGTTTCCGATTATGCCGGAAGCACTCCCCGGTTCGGACAATTTTCCGGTCAGCTTTATCATCGCGTCCACCGCAGACCAGGAACGAATCCTTGAATTCGCGAAGGACATTTTCCAAAAAGCGATGCAGGCACACGTGTTTCAGTTCGGCGACATCGACACGAAAATCGACCAGCCTCAAGCGCGTATCGTTATCGACCACGACAAGGTCTCATCCATGGGACTAGATATGCAGAAAATCGGCGCGGACCTTTCCGCCAGCATCGGCGGAAATTACGTCAACTGGTTCAACATGGAAGGCCTCAGCTACAAAGTTATCCCGCAGATCAAGCGCGTGGACAGGTTGAACCCCGAACAACTGGACCAAATCTATGTTAGTGGGCCTAACAACCAGTTGATCCCACTGAACACGATCGCGCACACCGAGCATACAACCGTTGCGCGATCGCTTAACCGCATGCAGCAACTGAATGCCGTCACCATCAGCGGCGTTCCGGCCGGTTCGGTCGACGCCACGCTCAAGTTCCTGGAGGACGAGGCACACCGAGTCCTGCCGCCAGGGTATGTGATCGACTACACGGGCGGCTCACGTCAATTGCGGCTCGAAGGAAACACTTTTCTTGGAGTCTTCATGCTAGCTATTCTGCTGATTTTCCTTGTTCTCGCAGCGCAGTTTAACAGTTTCCGCGATCCATTGATCATCCTGCTCGGGTCCGTCCCGCTCGCGTTATTCGGCGCGGCTGTGTTCATGTTTCTAAAGATGCCGTTTGGAAAGTTTTTCACCGACAACTGGACGACGTCATTCAATATTTATTCTCAAGTAGGCCTCGTTACACTGGTCGGTCTCGTTTCCAAGAATGGCATTCTGATTGTCCAGTTCGCAAACGAAATGCAACGCAAAGGCATGGATAAACTGACCGCGGTGGCGCAAGCCGCCCGGATTCGGCTGCGACCCATCATGATGACGAGCGTCGCAACTGTCGCCGGTCACTTCCCGCTTACGCTCGTTACCGGCGCCGGTGCTGCAGCGCGAAATTCTATCGGTCTCGTTCTCGTAGGCGGAATGACCATCGGAACGATCTTCACGCTGTTCATCGTCCCGGCGCTGTACATGCTTATCGCGAAGGAGCATCACGAAAAATCTCTCATGGATGTAGGCTGGGACGACACGCCGGAGGATGTCGATCTCGCTCCCGCTCCCGAAATGGCGCCGGCACTGGCTCCAGACGGGAACGGCAACGGTTGGAAAAAATAATCAAGGAACGACGACTTGGGCCAGCCGTCAGTCCCTGGCTCAAAACAAAAGCCTCGGCGAGTTGCCCCACCGAGGCTTTGTGTTTGCAGCGGTTCTCCCTGAACTGCTGCTACCCCAGAGATTTAGCCAGGCCCTCGCGGTTGAAAGTTCCGCTACTGCCGCGCCTTACGTGGGACAGTTTCAGCGACTTTCTTTGCCAAAGCTTCCACGAAATTCAGCGAGATCAGTTGAGTGGCTGATTTTCGTGACGAACCACGGCTCCGGTGAGAGCGTCGATACCGCCTGCTCCTGGATCGCCTTTCCGATGGGCGTCGGTCCGAAGGCGATCGAATGACCGGACTTCGCGACGGTAATGTAGTTTTGCCCCCTGTTTTGGCAGAGGAACGCGCCTTGTTCCCCGTCGAGCAGGTTGGCGAGATCCAGTCCGCTTACGGGCACATTGATTTCTAGTTTCATTTGCTATACCTCCCTTGTTTTTGGTTTCCCTTCGTTTTAATCCCCGAGTTTCGTGCACCGTTTCGTAATCGCGAGGTAACTTAAGTTTCCTTTTTCGTTCGACGTTCGTTGAACATTCCGGTGACAGGCGTAGTCCTTTATTTACGCGCTTATTCGCGCGCGAGGAGGGGCACATGAGGGGAGACAACTGGCTTGGTAGCAAACATGAACCGGTGATCGGTCCGGCGTTGGAAAAGCCTCTGCTCAAACTGCACCGCGCCACGGACGTCAAGTCGTTCTGGAAAGCTGTTTACCGGTTACTCTCCGCTTCAATCGCGTATCGCAACGTCGGCCTGCTGGTTCAGCAAAACCCAGGTGCGCCTGTAATTGCAAAATGGACGCGATTTATGCCCGACGATTTTTTTGCGGCAAAGGCTCTCAGGCGGTGCGCTGTCCAAGTGCCACGCAAGAGGCTCGTGCGCCTAAATGATCTTTTCCGTGGTCGCAGCAGCTTCGTAAGATCAGGCTTTTATCGTCGCTACATGTCGCCTCAAAAATGCGGCCATGGCATCGTATTCTTCTTTTGGAAAGGGCAGAGACTCATTTGCGCGATAGCAATTCTGCGCGCGGCGAAGCAGCGCGATTTTTCGACGGCGGAGATGAAATTGCTCCGACAACTGTACCCGCAATTTCTGGCCGCGCTTCGCGGGATCGAATCGCTGGAGCGCGAGCGTTGCGTGCGAGCAGATTTTGAAGAAGTCCTCCGGGGTTTACCGCTCCCCACGATAATCTTGCGTTGGAACTTGAGGCCGATTTACCAAAACAATGCCGCGCGCGAGTTCTGCGCACTCTGGGAGAAAGGACCCGAAGACGCGAAACGAACAAAAGCAAGTTCGCCGATTCCTGGTGAGATTTTGGATCGATGCCGCGTTCTCAAGCAAGAATGGATGGATGCGCGACGTCGAATGCGTTCGGAACAACGCACGGATTTCAAAGAAGAACAGGTGTGTCATCCGCGATCCCCGCATTTGCTCGCGACGATTCAACTCAAGCAGATCAATTCCGTCGGCGTGGCGGGACCACATTTTCTCATTGCCTGCGAAGATCGTTGCGGAAACGAGGAACACTCTGGGCGACTCAGGATTTTCCGGTTGCCAGGCATCGCCCGGCTCACAAGGCGTGAACGGGAAATTGCGCAACTGGCCTGTGAAGGGCGCAGCAACAAGGAGATTGCTCAAAACGCCTCCTTGAGTTTGCCGACTGTGAAAAAGCACCTGCACTCAGTCTTTCGCAAACTGGCAGTCCCCAGCCGGAGCCGGCTGGTTCTCCTCACGGTCTGAGGCATTGGAAGTTGTGACCTCTCTCACGTGGTCGGTGACTGTTTTCTCGGGCTCAAAACGAGTCAGTAGCGCACGCGGACGAGAAATAGTCCTTCGGCGGGTGCGGCAAAACGGGCGGAGCTTGGTTCGCTCGACTTCAGTCGCACCGTGATGTCCTCGGCACGCATTTTGCCAAGCGCGCATTTCATCAATGCGCCGACCATGAGTCGGACCATCTTGTAAAGGAAACCGTCGCCGTCGAACTCGATCGTGACGCAGGGACCTTTCTTGCGGACACGCACGGAATTAATTGTGCGGACCGTAGCCCGTTCTGGCTTGCCACGGTTGGCGGCGAAGCCGGCAAAATCATGAATGCCGACGAAATGTTTCGCTGCCGATTTCATAACCTTCAGATCTAGTGACCGCGCGACATGCCAGGCACGGCGATACTCAAATGGAGGCAGAACAGGCGCGGTCCAGATTCTGTAGCGATAAATTTTTCCTTTTGCCGAAAGACGCGCGTGAAAATCCTGCGGCACATATCGACAGCGAAGAACGCGAATTGCATGCGGGAGTAACGCGTTGAGTGCGTCGACCCAACGCTCAGCTGGCAAAAATCTTTTCGTCAGCTCGACGTGCGCGCATTGCGCTAGGGCATGCACACCGGCGTCCGTTCGTCCCGCGCCGTGAACGGGCACAGCCCCACCGGTGACGCGCTCAAACGCGCGCTCGAGGTGATCCTGCACCGTGTTGCGATGAGATTGGCTCTGCCAGCCGGCGAACGGTGCGCCGTCGTAAGCGACGATGAGTTTTAGTCTTCGCGATTGGCAGGGACGCTGCTGCGCTGCGTTGTCCGGTCGACGCAGCGCGCCGACCTTACGCATGGGCTGATTACCTGTCACTGATTAGAAGTATGTTCCGCAGATTTCAGTGATCGGCTGTCCAGATAACTTTGCAAAATGATTTGCGCTGCCACCTGATCCACGTAGCCGCGGGTGTGCCGCGTTTTCTTTCCGACGTCACGCAATGCGCGGTTGGCTGCGACCGTCGTAAGCCGCTCGTCCCATGTGACGACGGGGCAGGGGAGGATCGCCCGCAACTTTTCCACGAACTCGAGCAGCTCGGTCGCAGCAGTTCCGATCTGCCCATTCATCTGACGCGGGATGCCCGCTACCACGTGGTCGACTTTTTTTTCGCGAACAATTTCCGCGACCCGCGATGCCGCTTCTTCATTTGCTGGAATGGTCTCTAGCGGATGCGCCAGCATTTGCAGCTCATCAGAAATCGCCACTCCGATACGCGCGCGCCCAAAATCCAGACCCAAAATCCGATTCATAGCGCGCCACGTCATTGCAACTCCGGCGGAAGTTTGCCGATTAAGTCTTTGATGCGTTCTGCTTCGTGCCGGTGACAAATCAAAAGGGCATCGGACGTACGGACAACGATCAGATCGTGCACCCCAAGTAACGCGATCGTCGTTCCATTTTCCTCGAAAACGATGTTGTTGCTGGAATCGACCGCCGTGATGGCCCGGTTCGCGGCGTTTCCGCGTTTGTCCTTTTCAAAATATTTCGCGACAGCGTGCCAGCTTCCGATGTCGTCCCAATCAAAGCCGGCCTCCACGACGAGAACGCGGTCGGCTTTTTCCATGATCGCATAATCAAACGAGATCCGCGGCAGTTTGCTGAAGCGCTCACGGAACGCTGTCTCAAAATTTCCCGGCGCGCGCAGTTGTGAAATGAAATCAGCCAACTCCGGTGCGTAACGGTTAAATTCGCGAAGCATCGTAGGCACGGACCAGACAAACATGCCCGCGTTCCATCTGAAATTTCCTCTGCGTAAAAATGACTCCGCCAGGTCGGGATTTGGTTTTTCACGGAAACGCTCGACACGATGAATTGCTTCGCTGTCGGGGCGCTTGCGCAAACGGACTGGTTTCCCGTGCTCAATGTAACCGAATCCGGGACACGCCCATGTCGGTTTGATGCCGATAGTAACAAGCTCGCTTGTTTCGTTGGCCGCGTCCGCAGCAAGCGTCAATGTTTCCTGAAACGCCGCCCGATTTGTAATGACGTGATCGGCTGGGAGGACAACCATGATGGCTGCGTGATCGCGCACTGCCACCCAGCCGGTCCCGAGCGCGATCGCCGCGGCAGTGTCGCGTTTGGCCGGCTCGGCTAAAATGTTCTCCTTTGGAAAATTCCCAAGCAACTTTCGAACTGCGCTTTCTTGTTCTGTATTCGTGAGTATCAAAATGCGTTCGGGCGGGATGAGCCCGTCGAGGCGCGCTAGAGTCTCTTCTAGCAGAGCTTTTTTCGAGACAAGGCTTAGCAGTTGTTTGGGGCGCGCCTGCCTGCTCAAAGGCCAAAAGCGTTCACCGCTGCCGCCGGCGAGGATGAGCGCGTACATCGAATCAGGCATGTCGGTGCGAGGAGGATTGCGTCGCGAAAATTGCCGTTTCTTTTTTCCAAACGCGACGTATAGGGTAGACGATGTCTTCCCTCATATCCATTTCAAAAAGTTCTGAAGACCTTCCAGTTGCGCCGTTGCTCACACTCACCCGCACTGCAATTGGACTCGGTTTGGGAATCTTGATCGCGGACAAAATCAAGCCTCCGCTGCGTCAGGCAACGGCAATCACGTTATTGGCAATCGGCGCGTTGGCGGCGGCACCGTGGCTCGTGAAAATCACCGTCGGCCAGATCAATCGTCCCGAATCCGAATGGGGCAGCCGTGCCCGTTTGCGTTCCATTCGCGGCGATTCCGGCTACACCTCAGACAACGACATTTATTAGTCGACTTTGTAGAGGCGTTCACAATGGTAAACGCCTGACAATCGGGAAAAAATAGCGACGTTGGCAAGGTAAATTGTCACGCGAGGATCCGTGAACGACTGGGTTTTTGTTGGGTGGCCCGTTTAGTTGTTTGGCACTGCGCGTTCAAAGAAGTGCTTCGGTGATGGAGTCGGTCAGCGCTTTACCTTTTGGCGTCAAAATGAAATTTCCGTTGGATTGCCGGAGCAACCCCAGTGCGACGAACTCATCAGTCTCGGTGCCGAAATCTTTCAGCTCTCTGGCGGAAACTCCATCACGCGTGCGCAGAGAAAGCGCGATCCGCTCGGTGCGTTTCATTTGATCTGTGAGATTCTCGCTCGATTCACGCGGAGATTGATCGGCCAGAGCGCGATCGATGTACGCGCGATAATCGCAGACATTTTGCCAGCGCTGCATTCCAATGGTCGAAACCGCGCTCGGTCCGATTCCCAGATAATCTTTGCCGAGCCAGTACGCGCGATTATGAACTGATTCAAAACCAGGACGCGCGTAATTCGAGATTTCGTAATGCCGGTAACCGGCATCTTCCAG
Organism: Candidatus Udaeobacter sp.; assembly: GCA_049791915.1. Taxonomy (GTDB): domain Bacteria; phylum Verrucomicrobiota; class Verrucomicrobiia; order Chthoniobacterales; family UBA10450; genus Udaeobacter. The sequence continues at coordinate 660 of JBARAJ010000232.1, read as the reverse complement.
GATCGCCATTGTCATTTCGAAAAATTCTCCATCCGCATCCGCATCCTGTCGAAATTCGCCGCGCGCGTGGCGCAGGAAAAATTCCGTGTCCTCTTCGTACGTCAGGCAATAAGTGGAAATATGCTCCGGTTGCAGGGAAATTGTTTTTTCCAAAGTCGCACGCCATTGATCAATGGTTTGGCCTGGCAAACCGAACATGAGATCGACGTTGACGTTCGCGAAACCTGCATCGCGCAAGATTAGAAAGGATTCTTCTGCCTGCTGCGCGTTGTGCTCGCGTCCCAGCAATTTCAATAGTTTGTCGTCCCACGACTGCACGCCGAGGCTGATCCGGTTGACTCCGAATGTTTTCAGGAGGGCTGCCTTTCGCGCGGAGACGCTTCCCGGATTTGCTTCAATCGTCCATTCAACCAATTGCGTTGATTCGAGCCTTTCATGGAATCCGCGCAGCAAAAATTCCAGTTGCCCGATGCTAAGCGCCGTAGGCGTACCGCCGCCGAAGTAAATCGTCGACGGTAGTATGTATAGAAGATGGCCTAATTGCCCCGGCGGACTGGAGACCGCCGCTCCTTGGTTTTGTTCGAGCTCGCGCAGGAGTGCCTCACAAAATCGCGAGGTCTGCGAGCGATCCAGCAAATCCTTGTAAAACGCGCAATACGG
>JBARAJ010000231.1:0-5743 GCA_049791915.1 Candidatus Udaeobacter sp. | reverse complement strand
TCTTTATACGCATTTACGGCGCATGTCAAGCACACATTCTACGATTTCAGTTGCCAATTTTCCGTCAGCCCTGGGGGTTCATGAATGCAGCGCTTACCTACTACTCCGGGATCTGCGGGACGAAGTTCTCAAGAAAATGAAATTTTTTCAAAAAACCGCGAACTTGCGGCCTTCTTGGAGGCTACTGGAATAGCAGGCCGCGCGTCCCCGATGCATTAGGGGGAGGGGTGCAGCGCCGTCTGATTCGTCCCGGGATTCGATAATTCCCCCGCGCATGAATCGGCGTCGCTCATATCGATCTGATCGAGCGTTATCGAGTGTTTGCCCATTGTGCATCTCTAGACCGCATGAGAGTAGGCAGCTCACACAAAGCCCCAATTTGAGACGCCATGCCGTTCCACATCGCCGGCAGGCGAGCGGCTCCGTACGTCGAGGGATCGAAATTGGACTGCCATTCATTGGAACGTTAAGAGTTGCGCGCCGCCGTGTTCTCATATGTTTCGAGCAAAACTCACCATTCCGTAAATCGCCCGCGAACGAGTTTTGGGCGTGACCTATCTAAAGATGCTTCGAATTTGCTTTCTGGTTGCGTACCCAGAGCCGACTGAATAAGCGCAAATGCCTGGTCGTTGGCCTGCGGATTTTTCCATCTGTCTAGTAGCACGACAAGCGCCTGGATTCGCTCAAGCTTCCGCAGCACGACGTCGCGACGTTGCTTGTCGTGATCCCAACTGGAAATCCAGAATGTAATTCTGCGTAATTGCGGCAACGTTGAGATCGGCGCGGCTGCCGAGGAACTCTCATTTATCATCTGGTCGTGTCGCAGAGCCGTATTGTAGCTTCGTGACTTACGTTTTTGTTTCGCGAATCGTTCAAACCATTAGCGCATGGTGAACACACATACCGCTCCGCCGACCGAGGAATCTGGAGGTTGGCTGCCTCGCTAGGATTCGAACCTAGACAGAGAGATTCAGAGTCTCTAGTGCTACCATTACACTACGAGGCAACGAGAGAAGAAAACTAAGGTTGCGCGATGGGACCGCAAGTCGAGCAGATCGCCGCGGTCGCGAGCCTTGATTATGCCAGCACTTTCGCGTCGAGCAAAATCTCAGCGCCTTCTCGAGCGGCCTCGACCTCCAAAGACTTGCCGCTTTTTGCCACGAACGCGCGCGCGTGTTCCACCATTTTATCGATCATCTGGTCGTCATGATTCGGATCGTGATGGAAAAGCAGGAGCTTGCTCACGTTTGCATCAAGGGCCAGCGAAACGACGCTGTCCACTGAGCTGTGGCCCCAGCCAACGTGCTTCACGTATTCTTCCTCGGTATATTGCGTGTCCATGATTGCGAGGTCGCAACCTTGGAGAAAATCGACCATCTTTCCGCGCTCGGCACTGGCAAAATCCCGCGCTTCGTTCTCGCTGATTCCATCGCGCGAGGCCAATAGCAGCTTGAGCTCCTCGTATGGTTCATTGTCGGGAAAGTAGGCGATTGAACCCGAGCTTGTGGCAAGGCGGTACCCAACGCAAATTCCCGGGTGATTGGCGAACTTGGATCGCACCTCGACTGTTCCGACGTGAAACTCCATCTTCTTTAGTTCCTCAATCGCCAGGTGGCTTGGGAGTTGGCGTAAGGTGACGGGGAAAAACGGCGTCTCCATTTGGCTCGCCAGAATCTTTGCTAAACCAGCGCGAGCTCCTTCATAACCCAAAACGCGGATGAGATTTTTCTGATTGTACGCGGGAGAAAAGAAAGGCAGTCCCTGGATATGGTCCCAGTGAGTGTGTGAGATCAAAAGAGTCAACTTCATCGAGCGAGGTCCGAATTCTTTGTCCAGAGCGAGACCGAGCAGACGAATCCCGGAGCCGGCATCGAGAATGATGATCTCGCTGTCGGCGCGCACCTCCACACAACTGGTGTTTCCGCCATAGCGGACTGTGCTCTTTCCAGGGACCGGAATTGAGCCGCGAACGCCCCACAGCCTTATTCGCGCAGGGATCGACTCACCGTCCGGCACAGATTTTGGTTCGGGACGACGCGGGATTTCCGGCAGGAGCCGGTCAATCGTGCTGGAGAGCAGTTCCCACGTAATCGGTTTGAACAGATATTCATCTGCGCCGGCTTCAAGGGCGCTGGTTCGATCTACCCCGTAATCGCGGCCTGAAACGACAATGATCTTGGTTGGTTGCAGTTGCTCGCGGATGGAGCGGCATACCTCAAAGCCGTTCGATTTTGGCATTAACAAATCGCACAGGATCAGCTCCGGCCGATTGCGCAACGCCAGCTCCACCCCCGCGTCACCGTCCTTTGCTTCCAAGACCTTCCAGTCTTCACGCGCGAAAAGCTCTGCGAGTACGCGCCGGTTATCGTCGTCGTCGTCGATGATTAAGACACGAGGCATTTAGGTGGGGGGATTGCCGTCCTTCGTTTTAAAGCAAGCTTATATTAAAAGCACGAATTTCTTTTTTCCAAGACAGTTACTCACTTTTCCTAAAAGAAAATGGGAATGATTAAAATCGCGAGAATATTGACGACTTTGATCATGGGATTGATGGCAGGGCCGGCGGTATCTTTGTAAGGATCGCCGACGGTGTCACCGGTAATTGCCGCCTGGTGCGCGAAGGAACCTTTGCCTCCAAGATTGCCTTCCTCGATAAACTTCTTGGCGTTGTCCCACGCGCCGCCGGAAGATGTCATCGCAATCGCAACAAAGAGGCCCGTAACAATCGTTCCCACCAGCAAGCCTCCGAGCACGACCGGGCCGAGTTGCGGAATCGCCGCCACCGCCACCACGAAAATCAGCGGCAACAGCGCCGGCACAATCATTTCGCGCAACGCCGCTTTAGTCACGATGTCCACGCACGTCCCGTACTCAGGCGTGTCCTGGCCGGTCATGATGCCTGGATGCACCTGTATTTGCCGACGGACCTCGCGAACAACAGCGCCGGCTGCCTTGCCCACGGCGTCCATGCTGAACGCGGTGAAGATGAACGGAAGCAATCCACCGAGGAACAAGCCGATGATCACCTTCGGATCGGTAAGCGAAAACTCGAAGACGAACGGCTCACCGTTGCGTGTAACGTGCATTTTGAGTTCCTGCACGTAGGAGCCGAATAAAACGAGCGCTGCGAGGCCGGCTGAAGCAATGGCGTAGCCCTTGGTCACTGCTTTCATCGTGTTGCCCACCGCGTCGAGTTGATCCGTGACGTGACGTATTTCGCTGGGCAACTTGCTCATTACCGCGATGCCGCCCGCGTTGTCGGTGATCGGACCGAACGAATCGAGCGAGATGATGATCCCGGCCATCGACAACATCGCCATCACTGCGATGGCGATTCCGTAGAGCCCAGCAAAATGAAAACTCAGCAAAATAGCGATTGCGATGAAGCCTACCGGCAGCGCGGTGGCGTGCTGACCAACAGCCAGGCCAGCGATGATGTTCGTCGCATGACCAGTCTCTGAGGCACGGGCAATTTTTTGCACGGGCCGGTAATGCATCGACGTGTAGTAATTGGTGATCGCCACAACGACTGCCGTCATGATGAGGCCGACGACCGATGCCCAGTATAGTTGAGTCGGGGAGCGCATTTCGCCGGCGATCATAACGCCGGTCGGAAACAGATAGTGCGTAGCCGGCCAGAAGAGGACGGCCGAAACGATCGCACTCGTGATCACGCCACCCATCAACACATTGGCCGGTTTCCCGCCGGCAACGTTCACGAACAGCACTCCCAGGATCGCGCCCAGCACAGAAATTCCGCCGAGCACAAACGGGTAAATCACAGCCGCCGGGTTGTCCGGTAATGTCAGTGCGCCGACAAGGATCGCGCCGATCAGGCTCACTGCGTACGTCTCGAACACATCGGCGGCCATGCCTGCGCAATCGCCCACGTTGTCGCCGACGTTGTCTGCGATCGTTGCCGGATTGCGCGGATCATCTTCTTCGAGACCCTGTTCGATCTTGCCCACGAGGTCTGCGCCGACATCAGCGGCTTTGGTGTAAATGCCGCCGCCGAGTCGCGCGAACACGCTGATGAGACTAGCCCCGAGGGCGAGACCAACCAGACTATTGATCGCCATTTGCGAACCGGCGATACGCGCGACCAGAGTGTAGAAAATTGATACCGACAAAAGCGCGAGCCCGACCACGAGCAGTCCGGTAACGGCGCCGCCGTTGAAGGCCATTCGCAAGGCTTTGTTAATCGACTCTGTTGCGGCCTGCGTGGTCCGCACGTTGGCCACCACGGCGATACGCATTCCTATGAAACCGGCCGAAAGCGAACAAAACGCACCGATCACAAAGCCAATGGCCGTAGGACGATCTTTGAAAATGAAGAGCAAAATGAAAATGATTACGGCGATAGAGCTGATCGTGATCACTTGCCGATTCAGATACGCCTTGGCGCCTTCCTGAACGGCTCCGGCGATCTCTTGCATCCTTTGATTGCCTGAGGGCGACCGAACTACTACGGCGATTAAATAAAACGCGGCGGCGAGACCGATTACAGCGCAGACCATCGACAGTGGCACGCCGGCGGTAAGGAGGTTAAAGGCGAAAAAAATCATGGTCGCATCAGACTGAAGCGCACGATTCTATGAAGAATTGCTGCCGTGGCAACTGCCTTAGTTCAATCTTTCGCGACCGTGCGGTTTCGTTAGGTCCAGCAGCGGGCCAATGGGAACGATGCGGGTTGGATTGATCGCCGTGTGCGTCATGTAGTAATGCCGCTTGATGTGATCCAGGTTGACGGTCTCGGCGATGCCGGGCTGCTGATACAAGTCCATCAGGTAACCCTGCATGTTTGGATAATCGACGATGCGCCGCAGGTTGCATTTGAAATGGCCGTAATAAACCGGGTCAAAACGCACGAGCGTGCAAAATAATCGCCAGTCCGCCTCGATAATGCGGTTCGCGAATAGATAGCGGCTTTTCGACAAACCTTGCTCAAGCTCATCAAGCGCTTGAAAAACTCTGCGGCAGGCGATCTCGTAAGGACGCTGGCGCGTGGCGAATCCTGCTCGGTAAACGCCATTGTTCACATTCTCGTAGATAAAAACGGAGAGCTTGGCCTGCTCGACGTGAATTTCTTTTGGGAAAAGGTCGACGGCTTTATTTCGGGCAAAGTCCTTGAACACATCATTGAACATCCGGCAGATGTCGTCCTCGCAATTGTTTATGATCCGCTTTGTTTCCGTGTCCCAGAGAACTGGCACAGTCACCCGGCCCTTATAACCAGGATCGGTGGCTGTGTACGCTTCGCTCAAGAATTGGAAGCCGTTGACCGGATCAGTGGATTCAAACGGCGCGCCGGGCGGGATCTCGCCAGATGTTTCGCGAAACGCCCAGCCCAAGTCGTCTCGGATCGGATCAACTACGGTCAAGCCGATTGCGTCTTCGAGTCCTTTTAATTTCCGAACAATAACCGTCCGACTCGCCCATGGGCAGGCCAGCGAAACGTAAAGATGATAGCGGCCCGCCTCAGCAGCGTAAGGTGTCGAGTCGTCATTTGAGATCCACTCGCGAAACGCGTCCGCCTGGCGTTTGAATTCTCCGGACTTAGTCTCCTCGTCTGGAAATTGAGCTTTCATATGACCACGAATGGACACGAATGAGCACGAATGCAAAGCCAGGAAGTTATTTGCGTCGATGCGCGCGGTGGTCCGCTCACGTTGACACGGAAAACGGCTAATGATAGCGTCCGCCAAATTTACGCGGAAGTCCGTAAAAGGCGGGAGATAACGCG
>JBARAJ010000230.1:0-19431 GCA_049791915.1 Candidatus Udaeobacter sp. | reverse complement strand
CTCTGCGCAGCCAGAATGTCCTGATCGCTGACTACGTCGATCGCGCCTCGCGATTCGACGATCGCCGCGCGCGCCTGTTGCCAGCTCGCTGGATTTCCGATTCGAATCGCTGACGCGATCGTTTCTGGCTTGTCGATGATGCGGTCGTAGAAAATCGGTGCTGCGCCGATCGCCTGGAAGCCAATCACTGACGGCAATTTTGTTGATCGCTCGCTCGCGAAATATTCCCGATAGCCGGCCCAGTACGCCGTGATGTTTCCGGCGTTGCCGACCGGCAGCAAATGAAGATCGGGCGCATCGCCCAGTTCATCGACAATTTCAAATGCGGCCGTCTTCTGTCCTGCGATCCGGTCCGGATTAATGGAATTCACGATCGTAAAATCGCCGGTCTCGCCCAGTTCACGCACGATTCGTAGCCCGTCATCGAAATTGCCATCGATCGCGACGATCTTCGACCCATAAGCAAAAGCCTGAAGCAATTTTCCAGTCGCAATTTTTCCCGCAGGGAGAATCACAACGCATGAAATCCCTGCGCGCGCTGCATATGCAGCTGCTGAAGCCGAAGTGTTCCCAGTCGAAGCACAGATGAGGGCTCTTGTGCCTCGGTCCATTGCCTTGGACACAGCCACCGTCATTCCGCGATCTTTGAATGAGCCCGTGGGATTGACTCCTTCGTTCTTGACGAAAACTTCGCAGCCGCGGCCGACGCGTTCGCTCAACCGCGGAGAATAAATCAGCGGGGTGTTCCCCTCGCCCAGCGAAATGATCGGCGTCGCGGGCGAGACCGGGAGAAATTCGTGGTAACGTTCGATCACTCCCCCGCTCCGCTGTGATTTTGTTGTTGTCGAATGCATCAACTTTTCTTATGCGAGGCAAGTCCGTGCGATTGTCGATAGAGAAGCGACATGTAAAATCAACCGTATGCCTACCCTTAGCAAAGACGATAAACTGCGGCTCCTAAGGATTATTCTGGAGAGCCGGCACGCGGATTTGCGAGAACAGAATTTGATTCGTCAGGGCAAAGGACATTTTCACGTCTCCGGAATGGGCCACGAAGGGCTGGCGGCGGTTTCGCTGCAAATGGAGCCGGACGATTACATTGTTTCCTATTATCGCGATCGTGGCCTCGTGCTTGGGCGCGGCATGACCACCCGCCAACTGGGCCTGGAGTATTTTGCAAAACGCAACACTGGCAGCGGCGGGCGGCAAATGCCCTCGCATTACAGTGACGCGGACCTGCACATTTGGAGCGTGCCCACGCCAACGGGTTCACAGCTTCTTCCTGCGTGTGGCATCGCCTGGGGCATTAAGCTTGATGGAAAGAAAAATGTGGTTGTCACGACAGTAGGTGACGCTGCGACGCGGCAGGGAGATTTTTTTGAGGCAATCTGTTTCGCGAAAGAAAAGAAACTTCCCGTGCTCTTTCTCGTGGAGGACAACGCCTATGGCATCAGCATGCCTACGCGGAAAACGAACCCGCTCGCGTTGGACATTCTCGAGCAGGACAACTGGCGCCACATCGAAGGACAAGACGTCCAGCAGGTTTACGATGCGACGGCTGAAGCGTTCGAGAAAATTCGCGCTGGCGGCGGACCGTTCTTTTTCTGGATAAAGATGGAACGCCTGTCGAGTCACACCAGTTCTGACGATCAGAAACTTTACCGCACTGCGGAGGAACTGCGGGACTTGGAGAAGTGCGATCCGCTAACGTGCTGGAAGGATCGACTCATTAAAGAAGGCGTAGTCACCCAGAAAGATTACGGGGAACTGGATAACGAGATTAAGGAGCGCGTTCGCCGCGAATATGCCGAGGCGGAAAAAGCTGAAGATCCTTCGCCTAACGAGCTTCTCGCCAATGTCACAAAACCGGCGCCGAAGATCGAAAAAGAGATCCTTCCTCCCGGTAAATACCGAATCGGGGACACCGTGAACAAGACTCTGCGTGCCGGAATTGAAGAAGATCCGCAGCGTATCCTCTTCGGCGAGGATATCGAAGATCCAAAAGGCGGCGTGTTCCGCCTGACGCAGAAGCTTTCATCTGAATTCCCGAAGCAAGTTTTCAATTCACCGCTCGCTGAATCCACGATTCTCGGTGTCGCATGTGGACTGGCTGCTTACGGAAAGCGACCGGTGTTCGAGATGCAATTCATCGATTTCATTTATCCCGGCTTCAATCAGCTTGTAACCAACATCTCGACTCTCCGGTGGCGATCCTTTGGCAATTGGAAATGTCCGGCAGTGATTTATGCGCCGTATGGCGCCTATCTGCCTGGTGGCAGTTTGTGGCACAGTCAGGCAAACGAATCGGCGCTCGCCCATTATCCTGGTCTCCACGTTGTGATTCCAAGCACGCCTGCCGACGCTGCCGGATTGCTCTGGACGGCGATGCATGCGGAGGACCCCGTGATTTTTCTCGTTGCCAAACATCTGCTCTGGGCGGAGCACGAATACACCGAGCCAATTCGCGCTGTTCCGCTGGGCAAAGCGCGCAACGTGCGCGATGGCTCCGATGTCACGGTCGTGGCGTGGGGCAATACAATCGAGAAATCACTCGAAGCCCTCACCAAAATCGACAATGAGATCAGCGTCGAACTGATCGATCTTCGCTCAATCGTGCCTTGGGATGCGGCCGCGATTGAAGAATCCGTGCGTAAGACGCGCCGGCTGGTTGTGGTGCAGGAGGACACGGAAAATTGCAGCGTGGGTCAAATGATTATCTCTCACGTCACTGGCACCCCGGCGCTTTGGAACGAATTACTCAGCCCACCTATTCTCGTCAGCAAACCCAATGTCGTGATCGGTTACAATCCGATCTATGAATACGCGGCATTGCCTGACGTGGAGCGGATCGTAACAGCAATCAGGCGCTCGACCTCAGCCAAATATGAGCGCGCACCTGTAGCCGGAATCGGTGATTCCGGCCGAGCTGCATCGCGAAGCGAATCCGATCTGCCGGGATCACCGATCCCGGCTACAGCAGATCTCGGCGAACAGTATGTCCAAAGCATCACCGTCCCTGTAATGGGCGAAGGAATTCGGAATGCGAAAATAGTTTCGCTTCTGAAGAAGCCTGGAGAACCGATTCAGCTGGATGACGAATTGTGCGAGGTCGAAACCGACAAAGCCGTTTACCCGATTCAATCGTCATTCGCCGGAGTGATGGGTGAATGGAAAACGAAGATCGGCGATACGGTCGAGATCGGCCAGGAATTGGGCACAATTGTTACGAGCGAGCCAGCCTTCGCGGAACAGTTTGAAACTGCAGCAAAAGAATCACCCAAACGTGAAACTGTAGAGGCAGCCGTGTCGGCTGCAGCCCCTAGTGACAGCGGGCGACACACCCGCCACTACAATATCGAGCCTGCGCTTTCGCCGACCATTACACGCAAACTGAATCGCGTTATTCCTGCCAATCTCCAAATCGACGCGCGTTGGGAGGCGGTTCAAGTGGCACGCCAGGCAGTGAAAAAGACAGACCGCGAGCAGGCTCCCTCCCCTTCCGTGATGATTGCGTGGGCGGTTGTGCGTGCGATGGAAAAACATGAGCCATTTCGCCGGTTGATTCTCGAAGACGATCAGATCGTGCAGAATGACGATTTCGACCTCGGTGTTGCCGTCGCGCTGGAAGGCGATCGCCTCGCAACCGCGGTGATCACAACTGCAAATCAAAAGAGCTGGCCGGAGTTCGTCGGTGCCTACAACAAGACAGTCGCCGCGACACGCGGCGGTCGCGTTGACGCCATGAACGCGCCGGTGGTGATCACGAGTCTCGGCGCGTTTGAAGTGAAAGCCGGCGCGCCGATTGTTGTGCCTCCATCAGTAGGTACGCTGTTCGTTGGGACCGCGCACCGCGAATTGATGTCGAACAAAACCAAGAATGAGAGCGCTGAAGTCATCACCCTCTCGCTGACATTCGATCACCGGGTTGTAAACGGCGCCGGAGCAGCGGCGTTCGCAAACGAGATCAAAACTCAACTCGAAAAATTTAAGATCCCGTCTGCAACAACGCAGGCCGCGTACGCAGACGAGCGCTGAGTGTTTTTTTCGGCTACATCAAATCTTCTGTTGCGCTTCGTAGATTAACAAACGGAAGGGCAAGTTCGCTGGCGCGAACGAATTAACCGCCCTACAATTTTCTTTGCCCGCGCCATGACCACTGCCAACAAGATCACTGTTGTTCGGATAGTGATGATCCCAGCCTTCGTCACAATGGCGATTTACTATGGCGAAAGCATTCAACGCGGCCAACCGCTCGAATGGCAGCGGTTCGCAGCGATCACAATTTTCATCCTCGCTGCGGTAAGCGACGGGCTCGACGGTTACGTCGCTCGACGATACAACCAACGCAGCACACTTGGAGTGATACTCGATCCCATTGCCGACAAGGGATTGTTGCTGAGCGGCATTATCACGTTAAGCCTAACGAACTGGAGCGAGTTTGAACCGGCGAGCGGAAAATTCCCGGCCTGGTTCCCAGTGCTCGTAATTTCGCGCGACGCTATTCTTCTTGTCGGGACGCTTGTCCTGTATCTGCTCAACGGAAAAGTGCAGGTAAAGCCACATTGGACGGGAAAGATCGCGACGGTTTTACAGATGGTCGCCATCGGATGGGTGATGCTGCAACTGCGTATTATTCCCTTGCCCTATATTGTGCTTGCGGCCGGCGCATTCACACTGATTTCAGGGATCATTTACGTAACAGACGGTGTCCAGCAGTTGCAGGCCGAAGGCCACGCGAATCCGACGAAACCCTAGATATAGGATGCTTTGGTGAATGAGGCCCACACGCTGCCCAACGTGGCAATTGTCGGACGGCCGAATGTAGGCAAGTCCGCGCTGTTCAATCGTCTTGTTCGCCGGAAAATTGCGATTGTTCATGATCAACCCGGGATTACGCGCGACCGGCTTCCGGCAACCTGCACTCGCGGCGAGCGCCCGTTCACACTGTGGGATACCGGCGGGATTTTCGGCGCAGGCGAATCCGAACTAACCCGGCAGGTACGGCACGCCGCCGAAAACGCGCTGCGTGAAAGCGATCTTCTTCTTTTCGTCGTTGACGGAAAGGAAGGCTTGTCGCCAATCGATGAGGAACTGGCGCGGATGTTGCGCAAATCACAAAAACCAGTCGTGCTGGTGATTAACAAAATAGACACCGAGAAACACGACCCGTTGGCAGCGGAGTTCGATTCGTTAGGTTTCGACAAAATAATTTCCGTCAGCGCAGAACACGATCGTGGGATTTCAGAATTACTGGACGCAATCGAACTGCAACTCCCCTCGCCTTTTGTCATCGAACATCCAACACTTGTCCGCGATAGCCTCGGCGAAGGCGGATCGAACGTTGAACAATCAATCGCAATCGCGATCGTCGGACGGCCGAATGTAGGTAAATCTTCGCTTATCAACTCCATCGTTCGCGGTGAACGCGCGATTGTAAGCGAGCTGCCTGGCACAACGCGCGACGCCGTCGACATAGTTTACGAACGCGACGACCTGAAGTTCGTTTTCATCGACACGGCCGGAATTCGCCGCCGCGGGAAAGTTTCCAGCTCGGCTGAGGTTTTCAGCGTAATGCGTGCTGAACGCAGCATTCACCGCGCGGATCTTTGCATTCTCGTTATCGATCTTACGATGGGCGTGACCGCACAGGACAAACGGATTGCCGGACTGATTCAAAAGGCGCGAAAACCGGTCATCATCGTCTTGAACAAATGGGATTTAGTTAAGCCGAGACGCGGGGAAAAGCAGTCGGCCAGGCAAATAATCGAGGAGACGCGCTCAAGGATTTTCTTCCTCGCCCACGCGCCGGCATTGACCACGTCTGCGTCGACCGGCGAAAATGTCGATCGGTTGTTTGGATTGATCCAAAAAATCCAACACGCGTCGCGGAAGCGCATCGGCACAGGAGTTCTCAACCGTTTACTGCGCCAGGCGTTTGAAGCGAATCCACCTCCATTGGTCAAAGGCCGCCGTCTGAAGTTGCTTTATGCGACGCAACCAAGGAACGGCGATCTCCAGTCCGCCGAAGGATCGCTTGCACGAGCCTCCTCCTTTAACAAACCCGGACGCAACCTCGCACCGCCGGAATTCGTCCTTTTTGTAAATGATTCTCAGTTGATGACCGAAACATATCGCCGTTACGTCGAAGCTCGCATCCGCGAAGCTGAAGCCTATCCCGGGTTGCCGATCATTTTAACGCTGCGTGCGCGCGCCAGGGACGTTGGGCGACGCTGATTTTTGCAAGCGAGAGAGACTCGCTACTGCTCCGGCTCGTGGCGATATGGAACATTCGCGCGAACCGCCGCGAGAATGTTTTCGCTGAGTTTTGTTCCGTCGGCGTCACCCACGGAACGTGCCACGCTCAGCGCTTCTTCGCCGGTAGCGACCGCACGTGGAAAATCTCCAGCCTCAGCGTAAGCTGCAGCCAGCGTATCGAGAAGAGCAGGGGCGCGCCGATCTGTGAGCTCGCAAGCGCGCGCGGCCAGGCGAACTGCCTCCGCGCCATCGCGCACATTCGAGTCGGGATACGTCGCAAGGAACCACGCGAGTTCGTCCAGCATTCGCGGTGAATCCGGCGCATTTGTCGCAATGTCGCGAAGCCGTTGCAATCCATCAGGCGCTTTCGCGAGCAACAACACGATCTGATGCAGTTGGCCAAGCGCTTCCTCAGCGTTCGCCCGCAGCATCATCACATAACCCAGTTGTCGCGCGGCTGTAACCAGGTCACCAGTCTGTGCCGTTGCCACAGCCACAGAAGAATGAGCAGCCACGTCGAAGGGCGATACCGCCAGCCATTCTGGTCCGAACGCGGCCGCTTCGGTGTACCGGGCTGATTCCAGAAGGCACTTCATTAGCATTTGGTACGCTGAAAAATTTTCCGGCCCCAATTCGATGGCACGGCGGGCTTCTGCCGTTGCACGTTCCATGTCGGTACGCTTCGCTGCAATCGCGAGATTAAGGTAGGCCGCTGAATCCGTCGGAGCCAACTCGATCGCGCGCTCAGCTTCCTTCACGGCTTCTGCGTCGTCGCCGAGTTCGCTTAAGCTCAAAGCGCGATAGCCATGCGCTGCTGCGTTCGAGGGATCGGCTTCGACTGCTTTGGCTGCTTCGGTGGCGGCCTGCTCGATCTTACCTTGTTGGCCCAGAATTTTTACTGCGTACAGGTGCTGCGGTACCGACGGAGTAATGCAGAACGTCGCCAAGCTGTTCAGCGCCCAAACGACCAAGAGCGCACCGATGATAAATCGAAAACGCGTCCAGCTATTGATCACCATTTCCCAACCAACCGCGCCAAAGAAACAAAGCGAAGTCAGAGCAGATAATCCATAAAACGCTTTGGCTTGCGCGTACGAGGGAACTTTCAGAGTCATAAAACTCAAGCCCAGCGCGACGACCAGCGGAAAAGCAAGCAACAGGAACAATTCGGCCGACGGTTTCCGAAGGAATCGAACAGCTGTGACGCAGGCGCCGACCAGAATCAAAACTGCCGGAACTAAAGCCCACAGGTAACCTGCGGCCATCGGCCTCAGGTTCCAAGGGACATTCACGCTCGACGCCCCGCCCGACAAACCGTCGCCCCACAACGTCGAATAGATTCCGTCCGCGAATCCGGCAAACCCGCTGAACAGCGGAGTTATTAACGAACGTCCGAAACGGAGGTAATCGGCTGCTGTGTGATAGCCGGGATCCTGCCACCAGCTGAATCCGCTTATGACGTCCCAATTGCCGAGCAACGGAGTTCCGAACTTCAGCCATGTGCGCGCGTAATACCAGCCGCACACCGCGAGACAAGTTGCGATGAGTAGACCGAGACTGCGCAACCAAATTGCAAACGGCGCTCGCGTGTCGCTAAGCCTTGCGCAGATCGCAGCGATCACAATGGGAAGTAAGAGGATGCCGGTCGCCTTCGTCAGCATCGTCGCGCCCTGTGCCAACCCAACAAAGACAAATTGTGCGGCGTGCGGCGTTTCGTTCTTGAGAAGGCGCAAGCAGAGATAAACCGTCAACGTTGCGAGCGTGGCGGTGAGAAGTTCGTTCGTTACATAATGCATTAGATATAAATGCATTGGTAGAAAAGCTGCCAGTAGGAGACCCACCAGAGCCGTTCTGGCCGGAAGCAGGAGGCGCAAACTTAGGAACACCAGAGCGCACTGCGCGATGCCGAAGAATGCACCGACCGAACGCAGAACCAGGACCGAGCCCGGATCATTGATCGAGAGTTTACAAAATGAAAGGATCGAGGCGGCAATGAAATAGTAGAGCGGCGGCTGATACATCTCCCAGCCTTCAGTTGGCGACGGAAGCGACCAGTGTTGCTGGATGTACTCGATGTATTTGAGATGTTCCTTCGAATCAAAGCCGGCATGAAATGGTAGAAGCCGCGTGTTGTTCCAAAACAAAAACACCCAAATGGCGGAAATCAGGATAAGGACGACTCGTTCCTGGGACGGTGACGCGAACTGCTTCAATTTCGCGCGCCAGAGAATGACGCCTCCACAGGCAATCCCGATCAGCAAAATCCAGAGCGGCCAGATCTTCTTTGCTGCATCAAAAGTACGTTCACCACCTGCAACGGGATTGCCGCGCCCGGGAGTCTTTGCCGCCGAAGCGAACGCGGCATTGCGCCATGAGGAACCCGCTAACGATGCTTCCCAATTTCCATCGGTGCGCACGTTCAGTTGATCGGTACTCAAAACAAGCCACAGCGCTGGAGGTCCATTGTGATTGAACACGCGCACCTCGACGATGTTGGCGCCCCCATGTAACTGCTCCGCGATGGCGACTTCTGAAACGTTCTTCCAATTGCGGTTCTGCGGAAGCTGAATCGAAACGCCGTTTACTTTCACTTCGGCACGACGCAGTGCACGAAGGCTCAAGCGCGCCGCCGCGGGCTTATCCGGCAAAATAAATTCGCGACGGAACGTTGCATCCAGGCTGGCATACCAATGTGCGCGCGCATCAACCGCAGTCGGAAAAACGATCCAGTCCGCGTCTCGATGACGAGGCAAATAATTAATGGCCGGATCGGTATGAGTGATCCATGCCAGGAGCGCCACTGCCAGGCTGGCAAGTACCACAATAAGAGTCGCTCGGTGCCACGGTTTGAGGGCTGACATTCTTGCCTCACCTTTAACACGTTTTGCGCCGCGCATAGAAAGACGTGATCACCAGCGCCATGCACGAGGTTTGATCGAACATTTTCGCTGCCCAAACTGTCTGAGCAGACCGTATGAAATCGACGCAGGAAATTACGCAGGAAGTACGAGAACTGGGCCAGTGGATCCCAGCGCTCCGGCAACAGGTCGGTCACGTCGTGATCGGGCAGAAGTATTTGGTGGATCGTCTTTTGCTGGGACTACTGGCCAACGGTCATCTCCTGCTCGAAGGCGTCCCCGGGTTGGCCAAGACGCTCACCGTTAAGACAATGGCCGCAGGCATTCAGACCGGTTTCCAGCGATTGCAATTCACGCCCGACTTATTGCCGGCAGATTTAGTCGGAACGCTCATCTATAATCCGCGCACGGGCGAGTTCACGACCAAACTTGGACCAATCTTTTCGAATTTGATTCTGGCCGACGAAATCAATCGCGCGCCGGCCAAAGTTCAGAGCGCGTTGTTGGAAGCGATGCAGGAACGGCAGGTTACGATCGGCGAACAAACTTATCCGCTCCCCGATCCGTTCCTGGTTCTCGCTACTCAAAACCCAATCGAACAGGAAGGCACGTACCAACTGCCTGAGGCGCAACTCGATCGTTTCATGTTCAAGTTGAACATCAGCTACCCACAAAAACGCGAGGAACGAAACATCCTCGATTTGATGGCGACTTCGGCGCCGGATTTGCGAGTGGATCCTGTCGTTGATCCGAAGCAAATCGTCGCTGCGCGCAACGTCGTTAACAACATCTATATCGACGATCGCGTGAAGGATTACATTGTGGACGTGGTCTGGGCCACGCGCGAACCGGCCGCCTACAATCTGCGGCTGGAAGGTCTGATTCGCTACGGCGCTTCTCCGCGCGCTACCATTTATCTTGCCCTCGGTGCGCGCGCCCACGCATTCCTGAACGGCCGCGGCTACGTCACGCCACAGGACGTGAAGAGCATCGGCCCTGATGTGTTGCGCCATCGCATCATCGTCAGCTATGAAGCCGAGGCTGAGGCGGTGACGAGTGAGACCATCATCGAGCGAATCTTTGCCGGGCTGCCCGTGCCGTGATGCAATCAGACGCCACGACTCGTCCCGCATCCGTCAAATCCGCTCGGGATGACCAGCGGGCTGAGAAAACAACCGAGATTCTCAAGAAAATTAGAACCCTTGAGATTAAAACCCGCGGTCTGGTCGAAACCGCGTTCGCGGGCAATTACCACAGCGTTTTTAAAGGACGCGGGATGAATTTTGAAGACGTGCGGGAGTATCAACCGGGCGACGAAATTCGCGCAATCGATTGGAACGTCACTGCCCGAATGGGCAGCGCGTTCGTAAAAAAATTCACGGAAGAACGCGAGTTGACAGTGATGTTGGTTGTCGATGTGAGCGCTTCGGGAAATTTTGGCAGCACTACGCAATCGAAACGTGAGCTAGCGGCCGAGGTTGCCTGTCTGCTCGCGTTCAGCGCGATTCGAAACAACGACAAAGTGGGCCTGCTACTATTCACTGACCGCGTCGAGCTTTTCATTCCGCCGAAGAAGGGTCGTTCGCATACGCTGCGTCTCATTCGGGAAATTCTGTTTTTTGAACCACAGGGACGTGGCACGGAGCCCAGACTGGCACTCGATTATCTGAACAAAATTGTGACTCGCCGTGCGGTTGTATTTTTCATCTCGGATTTTCAAGCGCCGGATTTCTCGCGTGAGCTCGCGGTGAGCGGGCGGCGGCACGATTTCATAGCAATTCAGATCAAGGACGAAAGGGAAAGATCGCTGCCAAACGTCGGCATCATTACCTTGGAGGATGCCGAAACAGGCGAACAGATCGAGATCAATACAGCAGATCGCAAGACGCGAAATGTTTTTACGGATCTCGTCACTGGATTCGAAACGGAGCTCACGCGCACGCTCCGGCGGAACAATGTTGATACGATCACGCTGCAAACTGGCAGAGATTATCTGCCGCCATTGCGCTCGTTTTTTAAACAACGCGAACGCCGCCTCGGGTTTCGATAAGGGAGTGTCGGAGTGTAGTGCTGGAGTAATGAAATGAATTCTTTTTTCACAAAACAATTACTCCATTGCTCGATTGCGCCCGCGCTGCTCGTGCTCGCCGAAGAGTTCCATGATATCGCCTCGCCGGTGGATTATTCGCTGATTCCTCCGTGGCTTGTTTTTGTGATCGCGTTTGTCGTCCTATCACTACTCGGTCTGGTTGTGTGGTGGTTTGTGCAACGGCGTAAACCAGAATTGCCGCCAAAGGCGCCACGCGAAATCGCGCTGGGAGAACTCGAACAAATTCGACCCGAAATTGAGCGAATGAGTCCGTATCAATTCAGCATTCGTGTATCCGACATTCTGAGGCGTTACGTGACCCAGCAATATGGCCTCCCGGCAATGCGACAAACGTCCATAGAGTTTCTCACCGCGGCGGCAAAAGCCTCATCGTTTTCCGCCGATGACAAATCGCTGCTCGAAGATTTTTTGAACCGCTGCGATCTCATTAAGTTCGCCAAGTACGAAGCAACAACGTCGGACAGCGAACTGTTGCTAGAAGAAGCAATCCGCTTTGCGAAAGGCGGGCAACTTGCGGCTGTTTAATCCACAGATTTCTCGACTCCCTTTCGGCATGACAAACTTATTTGATTGGTTCCAGGGGAACAGCGCGTTGACGTTTGCGCGTCCGTGGCTGCTGCTCTTATTACTGGCGATACCGTTGCTTGCGTGGTTGCGCGGCAAACGCGGGCCGGCTGCGGCGCTGACGTATTCGTCTACAGCGAGTCTGCGAGCAATCGGAAAACAGAGCGCCGCCCGAGTCGGTAAGATTCTGCGGGCGCTGCTGCTTCTAGCCCTGGCTTTTTTCGTGGTCGCTCTCGCGCGTCCGCAACTTGGCAAGAGCCTCACGCAGATCGAAGCGAGCGGAATCGACATCATGCTCGTGCTGGACGTTTCAGGTTCGATGCTGACGAAAGATTTTACAATCGGCGGCCAGGAAGCGACACGCGTCGATTCGATTCGCGAGGTCACGCGGAAATTCATCGAAGCTCGTCCAAATGATCGCATTGGCATCATTGCGTTTGCCGGTCGTCCGTATGTCGTGAGCCCGATGACGCTGGATCACGACTGGCTCTTGCAAAATTTGGATCGAGTAAAGATCGGCCTCGTTGAAGACGGCACTGCGATTGGATCGGCCATAGCATCGGCTTCAAATCGGCTAAATGATAAACGTTCAAAGAGCCATGTTCTTGTTTTGTTGACGGATGGTGAAAACAACGCCGGAAAGATTCCACCGAACACTGCTGCCGAGGCAGTGAAAGCATTAAAGATTCACTTCTACGCGATCGGTGCTGGAATAAATGGAGTCGCGCCGGCGCCTGTCTTCACCAGTCGCGGGCCGTTGACCGACGCCTTGGGAAACATCCTCTACGAAAATCAGCGCGTAGAATTTAATGAAAGCGGTTTGAGAGAGGTCGCGAAAATCGCCGACGGCAAATTTTTCCGGGCCAGTGACACTCAATCACTGGAACAAATTTTTAACGACATCGACAAGCTGGAGAAGTCGACCGTAAGCGTGAAAAAATATCAGCAATACCGCGATCTCTTTCCGCTCTGTCTGATGGGTGGGTGCGGGCTGTTGGTGGCGCAAATGCTTTTGGCACAAACGATTTGGAAAAAATTGCCATGACCTTTGGCGTACCAGAATGGCTTTGGGGATTGTTGATGATCCCGCTCTTGATTGCGCTCTTTGTGCGCTCGGAACGTCGCGGATTGAAGCGGCTGCAGCAGTTTGTTTCCGCGCGATTGTTGCCGCAGCTCGCGGGAACCGTCAATCGACGGCGGCGTATCGTAAGATTTGGTTTGCTATTGCTCGGGCTTGCGCTGGCGATCGTCAGTCTGGCGCAACCGCGCTGGGGTTACACTTTTGAGGACGTAAAGCGCAAAGGACTGGATCTGCTGGTGGCCGTGGACACGTCACGCAGCATGTTGTCTAACGACGTCCAACCAAATCGGCTCGAGCGCGTCAAACTGGCGATTCAGGATTTGATCGACGAACTACAAGGCGACCGCGTTGGTTTAATTGCTTTTGCAGGGCGGGCGTTTTTAGAAGCACCGCTGACGATTGATTACGACGCCGTGATCGAGGCAGTCGGCGATCTCGACACAAAGACCATTCCCGAAGGCGGCACCAATATCTCGAGCGCTATTACGCTTGCCACGCAGAGCTTCGGCAAAAGCGCTATGGGAAATCGCGCGCTGATCATATTCACGGACGGCGAGGAATTAAGCGGCGATGCGGTGAAGACGGCGAAGGCCGCAGCCGATGCGGGAGTGCGAATTTTTACCGTCGGCGTTGGGACGCCGCAAGGTTCATTGATCCCGGTCACCGGCGACAACGGCGAGACAAGCTTCGTGAAGGATTCAGCCGGGCAAGTCGTCAAATCAAAACTGGACGACAAACGTTTGCGTGAAGTGGCGGAGGCGACCGGTGGATTTTATCTACATTTGGAAAACGGACCGCGCGCGATGCAACAGGTTCAAAGTGAAGGCTTGGCAAAAATGCAGGCTGCTGAGATGGACGTGCGTTTGTCGCGCCGGCCGATTGAACGTTACGAGTGGCCGCTCGGCGCCGCGTTGATTGCTCTGGCGTTGTCGATCCTGATTCCCGAGAGGAAACGCGTACGTGAGCGAACCCACGTTCCTGCACCCGCCCGCGATGCCGGGCGTAGTGTCGCAGGCGGAGCAGTCAAAGCTACGGGCGCTGCTGTAGCTGTCCTGATGTTGCTGGGTTCATCTGTGTTCGCGACGGTGCCGGGAATCAATGCGTATCAGGAAGGCAAATTCGAAGATGCTTACAAAGAATTTCAGGACACGCTGAAGTCGCACCCGCAATCCCGCGCCGAAGACGAGCTCCAGTTCGATTCAGGCACCGCGGCTTACAAACTGAAGGATTACAATAAGGCGTTGGAATCATTTAGTCAGGCATTGCTCACGCCTGATACCGGTTTGCAAACGAAGGGTCATTACAATCTCGGCAACACGCTGTATCAACGCGGTGAGATGCAAAAAAGCGACGACAAAAAGCTAAGCGACTGGACAAATGCCCTCGATCATTACGAGCAAACCTTAAAGCTCGATCCGCAAAACAAAGAGGCGAAGGACAACTACGAATACGTCAAAAAGAAGATCGATGAGTTAAAAAACAAAAAGGAACAGCAACAACAACAACCATCCCCTTCCCCAACGCCACCGCAAAAGAACAAACAGAACAAGCAAGATCAGCAGCAGAAACAGCAAAATCAACAGAACCAGGACCAGCAGCAACAAAAGAAAGATCAGCAGCAGAAAGATCAGAAGGATCAGCAGCAACAGCAGCAACACCAGCAGCAGCAGCAACAACAGCAACAACAGCAACAGCAAAACCAGAATCAGCAGGATCAAAAGGATCAGCAGCAGGCACAAAACCAGCAGTCGCAAGACAAATCGGGCAGCGACAAAGACCGAAAAGAACAACAGCAAAAGGACCAGTCTCAGGCGAAAAACGAACCGCAAAAGAAACAGCAACAACAACCGGGCGAGAGTCCATCACCCTCGCCCGGCGCAGAAAAGAAGCAGGACAATCAGCCATCGCCCTCGCCAGGACAACGACAGGCTGAACAATCACCAAGTCCGGGCGAAGGAGAAAACGAAAAGCCGTCGCCATCACCGGGAGAAGGCGACGAGGAAAACGCCTCTCCTACCCCCGCGGAATCGCCGCAAAAGAAATTTGCCGGCGACATCAAAGGCGCTGGAGGAGATGACTCACAAAAGCCCGCCGATAAAGACGAGCAAGTGGCGGAGGCTGAACAGGAAAAAGAAGGCCAGATGAGCGAACGCCAGGCGCTGGCGCTGCTTGAGTCGATGAAAGATGAAGAGGCGCGAGTCCGACTTGATGAACGCAGAGTAAATCGTCATGTCTATAAGGACTGGTAGGGTTGATAGTTGATGGAAGTCTCATGCATTGCCGAATCTTAATCGCGGTATTCGCTGTAGCCGGGATCACACAAATTGCATTTGCCGATGCGCCGAGTGTCACGGCAGTCTTGAGCAACTCGGAGGCAACTGTCGGCGAAACCGTGGAACTGCAAATCAAGGTGACAGGTCCCGGCGATGCGCGACCGCCGGAAGAAATCTCAATCGATGGCTTGGAGATTCATTCCACCGGAACGTCGCGACAATTCGAGATACACAACTTCTCGACCAACTCGAGCGTGACTTACAACTACACGATCCTGCCGCTCAGAGCAGGACGATTCACGATTCCACCACAAACAGTTCACGCCGGCGGTAAGATCCTCAGGACGCCGGAACTCGCGTTAAACGTCGCTGATACACCCGGTCAACAGACGACGACGCGGCCTGGTCGTAACGCGCAGAGCCAGTCGACTAGCGCAGGCGATCTGGTTTTCGCTGAATTGATCGTGCCGGAGAAGACTGCATACGTCGGCGAGATTGTTCCCGTCCAGATTAGAATGGGATTTGATGCGCGTGTTCATCCCCGGCTGACCGAGCCGCCTGATATCACCGGGCAAGGGTTTACCTCACAGAAATTGCAGCAGTCGTCACAAAATTTGGAGACCATCAACGGCAAACCTTTCGAAGTGGTGACGTTCAAAACCGCTATTGCGGCGGCGCGAGCAGGAAAATTTGAAATCGGGCCCGTCAAAGCAAAGGCGCAGGTGGTCGTTCCGCGAAGACGAAACGCGCCGCGTTCGCGTTCGCCCTTCGATTTCGACGATCCGTTTTCGGATCCGTTTTTCTCGAACCCGTTTGCACAGTTGGGTGAAGCTCGCGAAATCCCGATCAGCAGTGACCCAGTGGCACTTGAAGTAAAACCGCTGCCGCCAAATGCGCCGCCCAGTTTCTCAGGAGCGATTGGAAGCTTTACCATGGCAAACGAGGCTAAGCCAAAGAGCGTGCAGGTAGGTGATCCGATCACGGTCACAACAACAATCTCAGGTCGCGGCAATTTCGATCGGGTGAATGCGCCGTTGCTCGAGGATGAGCGTGGCTGGCATAAATATCCGCCGTCTTCCAAGTTCAAACAGGACGATGAAGTTGGCATCAGCGGCACAAAGACCTTCGAGACGGTGATTTCGCCTAACGAGAACAAGCAAAGTCTGCCGGTGCTCGCATTTTCGTATTTCGACCCGGCGAAAGAACAATATGTGACGCTGCACAGCGAATCGATGGCAATCACTGTTCAGGGCGGTGCTGCTGCACCCGCCGTGGCCGCCCAGCCGCCGTCTTCGTCGCCGCCTACAGCAACCCGGGGCCGTGCCCCGGTTCTGAATTCAAGCAACCCGCAGGACATTCTCTACCAGCTCACTGAGCTATCGCGATCGGTGAAATCATTCGAACCGTTTTACACGCGTCGCGGTTTCTGGGCGGCGCAATCACTCCCGCTGGCGGCGCTGCTCGTCTTCGCTGGTTGGAAGATTCGGCGAGCAAGATTGGACGATCGCGAGGCGCGGCGCATCGGTGCGTTGCAACACGAAGCAGCCGAGTTGATGCACAAGTTACACCGTGATGACGCGTCCCCGCGGGAATATTATGCCGAAGCATCGCGAATTGTTCGATTGAAAGCCGCGCTCGCCTCGCGTAGCCGCGGCATCGACCCAAACGCCGTGGACGCGGAAACTGCAGCGGAAACGTTCAAGCTTGATACTAATTCGCGCGACCGGCTTCGCCGTCTGTTCGAGCAAAACGACGAGTGGCAATACAGCGGAACGCACAACGGCCCGGGAAGCATTTCCCCGGAAAACCGGCGTGATGTACTGGAGCTGATTGAAAATTTGAAAGCGTGAGCACGCGAGAAAATAGTAGCGCCAGCGTCCTCGCCTGCGAAAGCGTTCCTCCACGCAAGCGAGGACGCTCGCGCTACGTTGTTAACGCTTGCTGCGCGACGATTTTGTTGATCGTAGCTTCATCAGCGGTGGCCCAGACGGACGCTGATTTTGCAAAGGCGAACCAGGAATATGCGCAGGGGAATTTCAAAGAAGCGATCGCCGGTTACGAGGCGCTGGTTCACGGAGGTCAGTGGAACGCAAATCTGTTTTACGATCTTGGAAACGCGTATTTTCGCACGCGCGATGTTGGCCGGGCGATTCTGAATTACGAACGCGCACTCGCATTGGATCCACGTCATCCGGAGGCAACGGCCAATTTGCAGATCGCCCGTGACGAATCGCGCGCGCTGGAACTGCAACCGACCAGACTGGAGCGTTACCTTCAATTCGCGAGCATCAATCAATACAGCATCGCAGCGGCAGTTGCTTTGTGGGTGGGACTTTTTGGAATTGTCGCGCTGATTTTCGCGCGTCGCCGATCCGCTGCGCTGTTGTCGTTATCGATTTTGTGCCTGCTCGTGTGCGCTGTGGCTGTCTGGGCGCTTCAGACGCTCGACAATAGCAGCAAAGGACGCGCGCTCGCCATCGTGACGGGTGACGACGTCCAGGCACGCCTCGCCACCGCGGACACGGCCAACAGTGTTCTCGCGTTGCCGGCTGGCAGCGAAATCAAAATTCTAAGCACGCGCGGCGATTGGATGTACGCCGCGCTCCCGAATGACTTGCGCGGCTGGATTCAGACCAAGAATGCCGAGCAGGTGCGACTGTAAATTTCCGGGAGCGCACCCGCCTCGCGTAAAACCCAAGGAGCGGTGGTCTCTAGTCCGCCGAGTTTCAAGGAATGACGGCTTCCCAGCCGTCAAACTTTTATCGACGGCTGGCCCAAGCCTTCGCTCCTTGGCTATTACGCGATTTGCGGCGGCCGTGAATCGCCGCTAGAGAAATTATATGAATCCGCAAATGGAGATCGGCACCGACGAGAAGGCTCTCCATATCAATTTGGATTCAGCGAAGTATGGCACGTTCGCTGAAATTGGCGCGGGACAGGAGGTAGCACGCAGGTTCTTTCGCGTGGGCGGCGCAGCCGGCACAATCGCCAAGACCATGTCCGCCTATGACATGACTTTCAGCGACGCCATTTACGGACCGGCCGACCGCTACGTTAGCCGTGTGCGGCTCCAGACAATGCTCGATCACGAATACGATCTTCTGATCGAACGGCTGGATGGAAAATTCGGGGCCGAGAAAACGTTCTTTGTCTTCGCGGACACGATCGCGGCGCGCAGTTTCAAAGAGCGTAATGAATCGCATGGTTGGCTGGGCTTGCGGTTTCAATCCCAACCCCGCGGGCAACCAAGCCAGATCATTATCCACGTTCGGTTACTCGACGAAGCAAACGTCGAGCAACAGGAAGCGCTAGGGGTTATCGGGTTGAATCTTCTCCACGGCGCCTTTTACTCTCGGCCGCCGGAAAAACTGATTGCATCACTTCAGGAAAATCTTCCACCGGGACGAATCGAAGTGGACATGATCAAATTTTCCGGACCTCTCTTTCAAAACGTTGATAATCGATTGATGAGTCTGCAGTTAGTCAGCCAGGGCTTGACAGATGCGGTGATGTTCAAGGCGGATGGCGAGACCGTTCAGCCTGCGGAAGTTTTCTACAAAAAAGCGATCCTGGTCGAGCGCGGGAGTTTTCGACCTGTCACCTATGCCACCAACGACATGCTGGATGGTGCGCGACGCGTTTTTCTAAAGCACTGCGATTGTTCGGAAAACGAGATAGTTGTGCTCATGGAAATGACGCTCGAGAATTTGCGCGCGGACGGCGAGCTTGATCACGCCGATTTTCTTGCTCGCGTCGACATTCTTCGTGCGCTGGGACGAACCGTCCTGATCTCGAAGTTCGGCGAATACTATCGACTCGCGGGATACCTCTTTCGTTACACAAACCGAGCGATCGGTCTCGCCATGGGCGTTCCCAGTTTGATCGAAATCTTGAACGAACAATACTACGCTAACCTGGAGGGCGGAATCCTGGAGGCATTGGGCAGAATGTTCAAAGGAGGACTAAAGCTTTACGTCTATCCAAGGATCGACGAAGCCACTGGAAAGATTGTTACGGCGACCCAGGTTAAAGTCGCCGCGAATCTTCGCTCGTTATTTCAGTATCTGATCGACAATCAATACGTCCAGGAGATCACCGATTATCATCCTGAGTATTTACGAATTCAGCCACCCGACGTGCTGGCAAAGTTGCGTTCCGGGGACGCCAGATGGGAGCAAATGGTTCCACCTGAAGTGGCCCACATGATTACGAAGCGAGAGTTCTTCGGATACCGCAGGCCGATTGCGGCGTAAAGACTGTGTCGTCTGCACCGCAAACCACTTCGATTCC
>JBARAJ010000229.1:0-7988 GCA_049791915.1 Candidatus Udaeobacter sp. | reverse complement strand
GAACGGTTCGCATAGGGCTACCTGCGACCGCAATGGCGTCGACACTGCGCACGGACACCAGCACGACGAAATCTAAAGAATCCTCATTTCAAATAGCCGAATTTGCTGTCAATCACCCGATCCTTGCGATGTTGGTTTTGGGGCTGATCGCACTAATTGGTTCCGTTTGCATTTTTGCACTGCCTACCGGCTGGCTGCCTTTCTAAATCTCAACAATTTTCAATCCAAAGAGTGGGAATTTGAAACGGGCAGCTGACTGGCAGAGTGCGCATGAGCGCCAGCAGGTCCGAGTCGATCTGGTCCGCCGAGAAATTGTGCGCTGCTACCAGAAAAGTCGCTAAAGCTTAGAATTAGGTATTCTGGAAAAGCACCGCCGCCCAAAAACACGGATTGGTTGCCTTGATTCCGAGCTTTTAAGACAGATGGCGCAACGTCATGTTCCCGCTCGACATCTAAACGCCAGCAGCGATAAGAAAAGTATGAGTCGAATTGTTCTCGTGAGCGCCGTGCTGATTTGTGGCTCGTTGTTTGTCGGTTGCTCGCGCAAGCAGGCACAGACGGCTGCGCCGCCGCCTGAAGTTCTTGTGACAACTGTGAAGCCGCAGGATGTGCCGCGCGTGCTCGAACGCGTCGCGACGTTGGACGGCTTCATCAACGCCAACATCAACGCGCAGGTTCAAGGCTACATCGTCTCGCGCGACTACCAGGAGGGCAGCGTGGTAAAGACGGGCGACCTCCTTTTTCACATCGATCCGCGGCCGTTCGAGGCCGCATTGGCGCAGGCCAAGGGCACTCTGGCCAAGGACAAAGCCAACCAGGTGAAAGCAGATGCGGACGAAAAACGCGCGATGGACTTGTTCAAGAAAAAAGTGATCAGCGACCAGGAGCGCGATACTGCCACCGCCGCCGCCCAGTCGGGCAGAGCAAACATCGAAGCCGACGAAGCGGCGGTGAAACAGGCTGAGATCAATCTCAGCTACACGAAAATTATCGCCCCGATTGATGGTGTCACTGGATTTGCCAACAATCAGGTGGGCGATCTGGTCGGGCCAACTACGGGACCACTCACAACCATGTCGCAGATCGATCCGATCAAAGCTGTCGTGACGGCTGGCGAAGGGCCGTTCACCGATTTCGTTTCGCGCCATCCCGACGCAACGGAGCGCAACGCCTATATCAAAAGCCTCGACTTCGACTTAATCCTCGGCAATGGCGAGCTGTATCCGCATAAAGGCAAATTTTATGCACTCGATCGCAGCTTGGATCCGAAGACTGGATCGATCCGCTACTATGTGACGTTTCCGAATCCGGGGAACATTTTGCGGCCCGGACAGTTTGGAAACGTGCGCTTCGTCGCCGACATGAAAAAGGGGGCGATGGTAATTCCGCAGGAAGCGGTGAACGAATTGCAGGGCAGTTATCAGGTCGCAGTTGTCGATGAAAATAACAAGGTCAGTATTCGTCCGGTAAAAATGGGCGAACGCATCGGTGCGATGTGGGAAGTCACTGAAGGTTTGAAGCCAGGCGACAAAGTTGTCGTGCAAGGACTCCAAAAAGCGCGCGAAGGATCGACCGTCACAGTCAAAGACTGGACGCCGCCGCCCGACGCGTTGGTTTCAAAAGCGGACCAGCAAAAGAAGCCCTAACAAATGTCCGAGTTTTTCGTGCGGCGTCCCATTGTCGCGATCGTTATCGCGATTCTGATGACGCTCATCGGCGGCGTGTGCATTCTCGCGTTGCCGATCGCGCAGTATCCGCAAATCGCTCCGCCGGAGATTCAGGTGCAAACGCACTACACCGGGGCGGACGCGCTCACGATCGAGCAAGCGGTCGCGGCGCCGATCGAGCAGCAGATGAGCGGCGTGGATAACATGAACTACATGTACTCGATCAACTCGAACAGTGGCGACATTCGATTGATCGTCAATTTCGACGTCGCAACCGACCCGAACATCGATCACGTGTTGACGCAGATCCGGGTCTCGCAGGCGCAATCGCAATTGCCCGCCGACGTCATCAACTACGGCCTGACCGTTAAAAAATCGACAACGGCGCCACTGATGTTGATCGCGGTTTATTCACCCAAAGGCAGCTACGACGGAACCTTTCTCGCCAATTACGGCTACATCAATCTCTTCGATCCACTGACACGCGTGCCTGGCATAGGGAATGTGCAGATTTTCGGCGCTGGCCAATACGCTATGCGCCTGTGGGTCAAGCCAGACCAGCTCGCGAAGCTTGGCATCACTGTGCCGGACATCATCACCGCAGTGCAAAAGCAGAACACGGTGAATCCCGCTGGCCAGGTCGGCGGCGAACCAATTCCAAGCGGACAAAAATTCACTTATACCGTGCGCGCTCAGGGACGACTGCAAACGCCGGAGGAATTTGGGGAGATTGTCGTTAGGGCGAATCCGGACGGTTCGTTTGTGCGGGTGAAAGACATCGCGCGCATTGATCTCGGCGCGCAAACTTACAACTTGAGAGGCAGGCTCAACGGAAAACCCTCGGCTATTCTCGCTGTGTATCAGCTGCCCGGAACCAACGCGGTTCAAGCCGCGCAAGCCGTGCGCAAGCTAATGGCGGAAGCGAAGCAACGTTTTCCGGCGGACATGGATTTCGCCGTCTCGCTGGATCAAACCCTCTCGGTTACTGAAGGATTGGACGACATCGTTAAAACGTTGTTCGAGGCGCTCGTGTTGGTCGTTATCGTTGTATTCGTTTTTTTGCAAGGCTGGCGCGCCACGCTCATTCCATTGTGCGCGGTGCCGGTGTCGTTGCTCGGCACGTTTGTGGTGTTCCCGTTGTTCGGATTCTCGATCAACACGCTTTCCCTTTTCGGACTTGTGCTCGCCATCGGGCTTGTGGTTGACGACGCGATTGTTGTTGTCGAAGCAGTCGAGCGTCACATTGAAGAAGGAATGTCGCCGCGTGACGCGACACTTCAGGCGATGCGTGAAGTTTCAGGAGTGGTAATCGGCGTTGCACTCGTACTTTCGGCCGTATTTATTCCTACCGCATTTCTTCCCGGTATCACTGGCAGGCTGTATCAACAGTTCGCGCTCACGATTGCTATCTCCGTCATCTTCTCCGCGTTCAACGCGCTCTCGCTGAGCCCGGCACTTTCAGCCCTGCTGCTCCGGCCGCGAAAGAAAACGCGTGGACCGGTTGGGTGGTTTTTCGATCGGTTCAATCGCGTCTTCGGCGTCGCAACGCACGGTTACGTGAACTGGTCGCGCCTCGCCATTCGAAAAGCGGTGCTCAGCTTCGCGCTGCTCGCGGTGCTCGCGGTCGGCGCGGGACTGTTTGGATCGCGATTGCCGAGCGGTTTTTTGCCGGAAGAAGACCAGGGCTACATATATCTCGCGTTGCAATTACCGGACGCCGCATCGCTTGAGCGAACCGATGCCGCGTCTCGCAAAATCGAAGAAATGCTCAGCAAAATTCCGGGCGTCAAGTACACGACCAGCGTGATCGGATTTAGTTTGCTCAGCCTCGTGCAAAATACTTATAGCGCGTTCTTCTTCGTCACGTTCAAGCCCTGGAGCGAACGGACCAAGCCGGAAGAACAATACGACGCCATCAAGGCGAACATTAACAAACAGCTCGCCGGGCTTACCGAAGGTATCGCCTTCGCGTTTCCGCCGCCGGCGATTCCGGGCGTGGGCACTTCCGGCGGATTCCAATTCATTTTGGAAGATCGCGCCGGCAAAGACATCGCCTTTCTCGCCAAAAATCTGAAGACGTTTCTGGACGCGGCGCGTAAACGGCCGGAGCTAGGCACCCTTATTCCGACGTTTCTGCCGAACGTTCCGCAGGTTTTCGTTAACGTCGATCGCGACAAAGTCATCAAGCAAGGGATCGATCTCGGCCAGGTCTATCAGACCCTCCAGACATTCATGGGCGGTTTTTTTGTGAACTACTTCAATCGGTTCGGACGAACATGGCAGGTGTATATAGAGGCCGAAGGCGATTATCGCACCGACGCAAAAAACGTTGGTCAATTCTTCGTGCGCAACGCCAACGGCGACGCAGTCCCCCTCGATGCCATTTCAACTATCAAGAACATCGCCGGTCCGGAATTCACGTTGCGTTACAACGAATACCGCTCGGCCCAAATCAACGGTTCTGCCGCGCCTGGTTATAGCTCGTACCAGGCGATGAACGCGCTCGAGGAGACTTTTCGCCAAACAATGCCTAACGAGATGGGCTACGACTATCTTGGCCTGTCGTTTCAGGAGAAGAAAGCGCAGCAGGGCGTTTCGCCGACGGTGGTGTTCGGAATGTCGCTCATTTTCGTGTTCCTGATCCTCGCTGCACTTTATGAAAGCTGGTCGTTGCCCTTCAGTGTACTGCTCGGGACACCGGTCGCCGTGTTCGGCGCGTTTGCGACGCTTTGGCTGCGCGGGATGCAAAACAACATTTACGCGCAAATTGGTCTGATCATGCTAATCGGCCTGGCAGCGAAGAACGCGATCCTTATCGTCGAATTCGCGAAAGACGAATACGAAAAAGGTAAACCGCTCCTCGACGCTGCCCTCGAAGGCGCGCGCCTCCGTCTTCGCCCGATCCTGATGACCTCCTTTGCTTTCATCTTCGGCCTTCTGCCGCTTTGGTTTGCCAGCGGTTCAGGCGCCGTCGCCCGTCGTGTCCTGGGCTCAACCGTCATTGGCGGAATGATCGCCGCCTCGGCTATCGCAATCTTTCTTATCCCGGTGACGTTTTACGTCATCGAACGAATGGCCGCCGGACGAAAACAGGAACCGCCGTCTTCTAAAATCGCTAAACCGCAAGCGGAACCTGAGCCCACGGTCAAAGTCTAGGCATTCGCAATCTGTAGCCACCGGCCTGTGGCCGGTTCAGTCAACGTTGCTCTCCACATCAGGCCGACGGCCCACAGGGCCGTGGCTACAGCATTTTAACCTGCTATCTCGATCTGCTGGCGTTACGATCGCCACGCCTGAGAAACAGGCGCTGAAAATTGCAGCGTTATTTCTTCAACGAACGGACGTAGGCAACCAACGCTTTTACATCGGCATCGGACAACTGTTTGTAAGCTTTCATCTTGCCCTTGCCGTTCTTGATGACGTTGGCGGCCTCGGCGTCACTAAAGCTTTGGCTCTTGGTGTAATCTTTCAGCCCGAGCTTTTTTCCCATCGTGGTGTTGCCGCTGCCGTCTTTGCCGTGGCACGAGGCGCAGTTCTGAGCCCATAGCGCTCCCCCATCTGCCCCAAACACCGCCCCAGAAGAAGCAAAAACAATAGCTACGATAACAGAGATGAGTGGTTTCATCAGACTTGGTTCCTTTCGTTATGTTTTGGCGTGGATAACGCCTACGGTTAAAACAGATCCGGTTCGGTTATGCAACAATTTTAGTGCCTCGAACTTTCATCCGTTGGGTTCAACGTAGTCGAACAATTCGTTTAAACTGCCAAGTTCATCAGCCGGTTTTGTTCCCGAAAGAAACTTTTGAAATTCCGGGGAGTACGCGTCCTTGCGACCCGGCCACCAGACCCGACGCACACCATCGGCATGGTAATATTTTCGAAGCAACGTTTCCCATCCGATCCATTGCGCCTGATCGAGGATGCCTGCTCTCCGCTGATACCAGGCGTTCTCTAAAAGCTTGAAAAAGGAAAACAGAAAAAAGTGCGCGATGATTCGTTCTTCTCGGCTAGCGGAACCCCAGTCCGCAGTCGCCTTGGACAGCGCAGAACCGAGGATATGCGACTTCATTGCCGGAACGTTGATTGAAGTGATCGCAGCGGCGAGAGAGTCTACCGCCACCGCTTTTTGCGATCTGGTGTTTTGTCGGATCGTCATTATCACCGCAAGCAGTGTTAACGTCACTGCCGACGCGCTGACGATTTGGGCAAGGTCCACCCACATCTGGAGTGTCATGTCGGCTAACGCACGAGCAGGTCGAGTTTGAGCGCGTCGAGACCAGCTTCACGATAATGTTTCCGCGTTAGCTCAAGCAGAGTAAATCCGTCCTCGTACGCAGCGAAAGTACCATTCGTAGGCTTGTCGAGATAGATCAGGCCGCCTTCTACGACGAAAAACGCGATCATCGGTTCTGGTGAATCCTCAGTGATCACCAGCGTGTGAGCTTCGCCGGCAGGTTCATAAATGTAAGTGCCGGGCTCCGCGATCCAGTCATGCTCAAGGTATCGCCACCGACCCCGCATCGTGTAGCCATGCACGCCCGAAATGTGGTAATGCGTTCCGACCATCGAACCCGGGAGACCTTTCAGCACCAGACTGAATCCACCTGAAGTGACATTAAAACAGCATGGCTGGAACCAGACACCATCTGCGTATGGAACCCAGAGACTGTCATCATTGAGGTTCGTGTTTGTGATGAAATGTTCACGGCTTCTTTGATTCGGTTGGAGACCGTCGGAAAAACTGCTGAAAGCGGTAATCGGCATGGCCTCTTTTTAGCTCTCCAATTATTCAGGCGTCAACCTTGCGTTGAGCCGACCAGGCAATTAATGGCAGCGATTGGAGGGCAGGCGCACCGCCTGCCCCAGCGGCAACCGAAGCGGTTGTCCTACAGATTCTTCTTCGTCCAAGCGTCGATGCGATCGAGCGCTTTTTCGATATTCTCGATCGAATTCGCCACGCTGAAGCGAAGATAGCCTTCGCCGAAGTCGCCGAACGCGGTGCCTGACAATGCAGCGACGCCTGCGTCCTCGAGGAGCGCGTCGGCCAGCTTTTTCGATGGCCATCCAGTCTTCGTGATATTTGGGAAGACATAGAACGCGCCATGTGGGACGCGACAGGAGAAACCTTTGATCTTGTTTAGTCCGGCGACCATCACGTCGCGCCGTTTCTTGAATTTAGCGCGCATCTCGTCCACCACGTCTTGCGAACCGCGCAGTGCTTCGATGCCGGCGATTTGCGTGAAACTGGCAGTGCACGAGTTCGAATTTGTCATTAATCGCGAGATGTGGGTTGCCAGATCGGCGCGCATAACGCCGTAGCCCATCCGCCAACCAGTCATCGCGTACGTCTTGGAAAAGCCATCGAGCAAAATCGTTCGCTCCTTCATGCCGTCGATCGACATGATGGAATGATGCTCGCCCTCAAAGATGAGCCGGCTATAAATCTCGTCGCTCAACACCATGATGTTGCGATCGCCGATTGCGCGCGCGATCGCGGCGATGTCATCCTTGGTCAGCACACCGCCGGTCGGGTTCTGAGGCGAATTCAGAATAAGAAGTTTTGTGCGATCGTTGATCAGACTCGCGAGCTCATCGACGTCGAGTCGAAATTCCAATTCTTCGCGCAACCGGATCGGCACCGCTTTCGCACCGACGTAGTTGATCATCGACTCGTAAATCGGGAAGCCGGGATTCGGGTAAATGATTTCATCTCCGTCTTCGACGAGAGCGAGAATCGAAAAGAAAATGATTGGCTTGCCGCCGGGAACGACGACTACTTCGTCGGGCGTCACATCTACGCGGCGCGTCTCGCTCACGTGTCGTGCGATGACCTCGCGCAATTCGGTCATGCCGGCTGAAGGCCCGTAGTGTGTGAAGCCCTTGCGCAGTGCGTCGCATCCTGCGTCGATGATATTGCTCGGCGTATCGAAATCGGGCTCGCCGATTTCCAGATGAATAATGTCGCGGCCCTGCGCCTCGAGCGCCTTCGCTTTCACCAGCACTTCGAACGCGGTCTCCGTGCCCAGTCGCGCCATCCGTTTGGCGAGCCGGAGTTCATGTGTTTTATGCATGATCTGAGATCGGCACTATACCGCACCGCTGCGACTTGTCTTCTGCAACAAGATCGGCAGGAAGCTGCGATTTTGCGATTTCAGCCGTGTAGCGTCCGGAGATACGCGATTAATCGCCGTACGTCTGGGTCGCCCAGCTTCTTTCCGAAAGATGGCATCTCGCCCTTAATTCCGGCAGTAATTACCTCATGAATTCGAGCGTCGCTTCTGTGCAGATTATGCCGATCGGGCCCTTCGTCCCCGCGCGCAT
>JBARAJ010000228.1:0-12308 GCA_049791915.1 Candidatus Udaeobacter sp. | reverse complement strand
TACTACCCATGGCGTACGCCTGTAGCGCCTCCAGTGATGAAGTCGTGGTGTCTTCCGGCAGCGCAGCGTATTTTTGAACTGACGCCAGCGATTCGCCCAACCGTTTTCGTAACTTCGTTGCCGCCTGGCCAAGCGCGTTGAGCACGTTTTCCTTCCCGGTGGCCGTCTCCTGTTCCTGCGATAGCAAATTTCCATCCCGGCAGTTCACGGCCTTTAGCGACACGACATACTGCGTTCCGAGGGCAGAAATGGAGCCTTCGATGGTTGCGGCTGCGCCAAGCCGTTGACCGACTTCGCGCGCCACCTCCGAAGTGAGCCGGGTGTCCCTCGGCTTGGACATTTGCGTCAGGGTCTGGGCGATCCTTGAATCTGAGATTAGAGTGAGAAACGGTGTCTGCTCGAGCTGCGACGCGAGTCCTTGTCGGAGCGTCCCGTCGAAAACGGCATCGCCAGTCGTGTTCGTGAAATCTGCGAGAACAATGCGGTCCCTGTCCGTGAGAGCTTTACTTTGATGTGATCTATAATAAAGAAAGGCGCCGGCGAGGGCGAAAA
Organism: Candidatus Udaeobacter sp.; assembly: GCA_049791915.1. Lineage (GTDB taxonomy): Bacteria > Verrucomicrobiota > Verrucomicrobiia > Chthoniobacterales > UBA10450 > Udaeobacter. The sequence goes on along the minus strand of JBARAJ010000228.1, from coordinate 11,756 downwards.
TAACGAGCACCAATGGGATGGCCGTCGTCCATCGCTTCGTAGCTCGCGCCGTTTTGCGCTGCCGGAACTTCTGCGGCACCTGCGTGTTGCCTAACGTGTCTGTGTACAAATTCACCACATGCACCCGGACCCCGTGTTTCACTTCACATTCGCCCAGGTCGTGCAACCGGGCTGACCATTGCCGGTAGTGCATCAGGTCATCAGCTACTCGCTGCGAAACAAGAATGTGACCAGCATCCCCGCAATCCATCACTCGTTGTGCAACGTTGATTCCAGCACCTGCGATGTTCGTGCGACCGATGACGTCGGTGACTTCGCTGACCGGACCGCTGTGAATGCCCATACGTACCAAGATCTCAGGATGCGCTTTGAGTGCTTGGGCAATTTCCAGCGCGCAACGCGCTGGTTCCTCAGAGCTGTCGCGGAAGACTAGCGCCATTCCGTCGCCGGTGGGCAGCTTGATCAGTTGTTCGTTAGTCGATTCACTAACCTGAGGAGTAGCCAGCACGATATCTGTTAGTTCGCGTAATCGTTCCTTCTGTTCGTCGAGCAAGAGTTTTGAGTAACCGACAATGTCGATGAACAAGACATGCCCAATCTCGAACTTCAGTTGTGACGAAGAGTCGGAAGTCATGTAGGTGCTAGCGCCGCTCCTCTTCGCAGAGCTTCTGAAAGCGTGGATCTTTACGCAGTGGATCCCAAAGCGGGTCATAGCGAAGATCGGCGCGGGTGATTCCAGCCGGCACTTCTAAAAGATGCGGGATGGCGGCGATAGCTGCATCGGTGTCTCCGAAGCGGGCTTGAATTTGCGCGAGGGCTGCTTCGGCATCGGGCTTTACCCAGCCGTCGTCGGCATATTGTTCGATCGCGAGATGCGCTTGCACAAGCGCCTTGTCCTTCTCACCCAAACCGGCATAAGTCAGTGCCAGGTTAACAGGCATGCCAAAGCCCTTCGGTGCAAGGACTGCGTCGTTACTCGGATTAATCTCATGCAGGGCGCGAGTAAATGTAGACCTAGCTTGTTCAGGTCTTCCCGCCCACTCCTGGCAGTAAGCTGCGTCCATGAGGAGGATCTTGTTCCATTCATCGAGCGGTTCTCCCGGCGGAGCTGAGTTAATCTTTCTTTCTATAATCGCGATCGCGCTGTCGAATTGGCGTTGCCACGTCAGAAGTAGCGCACGTTCAGATACCACCACATCGACGAGCGAGTCTGCCGGGATACCGGCAAGCTCCTTCGTCGTTTCGTCCAGCCGACCCTCCCTCAGAAAGAGATCTGCCTTTGCCACATGAATCCATTGATCGTCGGGCGACATCTCGGAGACGCGATCCAGTAAGGCATGAGCGTCGGGGAATCGTCGCAGGCGACTGAGGAACTCTGTCGCCACCGTGCCGAGCAAACCAGGGTTTCGCGGATCCAAATCCATTGCCTTGCGCCAGTGCACCTCCGCCTTGTCCCAGGTTCCAAGTCGAGTTTCTACTACCGCCCATTCGGTGAGGATCTGAGAACTATTGGGGAAACGTTTGCTCGCTTCTTCGTATGCCTGGACTGCTCCGCGGAAATCGCGGCTGACGCGATAGCGATAAGCTGCTTGCGCCATCCACGCTTCGGCTAACTTGGGCTGGAGCGACATCGCCTTGTCGGCAGCTTCTCTAGTTGCGGCCGCCGTATTTGTCGTCGCGTCTACCCCGTAAAGATACAGCCGGCTGCGAATAATGGCCAGGCTCGCCCAAGCCAGAGCAAAGCTCGGATCGATTCGCACTGCCTCGGCATAGGCGGCGCCCGCTCTCTTCGCCGCGTCAAATCCATGTTCCGCGCGCTCAATGCTCAAGCCGCGCAAATAAGCATCGTAAGCGGCCGAATTTTGCGTTGGCTTCGCCGCAATCACTTGTTCTTCCTCGCCGCTAAGCTTTGCTCGTAGCTGATCCGCGATAGCTCGTGCAACTTCGCTTTCGACCGAAAAGATGTCAGTTAGTTTGCGATCGAAAGTTTCGGCCCAAAGGTGAGAATCGCTGGCTGCTTTGATGAGCTGCACGTTTACGCGCACCGCGTCGCCGCTCTTTTGGACGCTTCCTTCGACGACATTGGCTACTCCAAGTTGCCTTGCGATTTGGGGGAGATTGTCCGGCGTGCTTTTGAAATGTTGTGTCGACGTGCGGGAAATCACCTTTAGGTCGGCGACCTTTGCCAAGCGGGTAAGGATTTCATCCTGCACGCCTTCGCAAAAGTAGGCGTTGTCGGGATCGCGACTCAGATTGTCGAATGGGAGAACAGCGATGCTCTTGTCGGGAATTGCACTAGTCGCCACAGCTGGCTCGTTGGTAGCGTTGTTGCTGGCGGGACGCACAACCATCCGATGCTCCTTGACGAAAAAGAGAATGCCGAATACGAGGGCGGTGCCCGTGAGAATGCCGATGATCCAGTGGCGAAGGCAAAGGCCGGACCTCTTTGGCCCGGCGGTTGCGCCAGTCGTACTAGTACCTTTCGCGAATTTCTGCGGTGCCGCCGGATTGCCCAGTTCGTCTTGGTAGAAGTTAACAACCGACATTACCAGGCCGTGTTTTACCTCGCAGTCGCCTAACGGATGTAAGTACGGCTGCCATCGCGGATAATGTTCGAGGTCCTCGGCAACATGACGGGACAAGAGGATGTGCCCGGCGTCTCCGCAGTCCATGATCCGCTGCGCGATGTTAATGCCAGCCCCGGCGATATTCGCCTGCTCGTTAAGGTCGGTGATCTCGTTGACCGGACCGCTGTGAATTCCCATGCGCACATGAAGATCGGGATAGCTCTTGAGTTCTTTGCTAATCTCCAGCGCGCACAACACCGGCGCTTCGGGGCTGGTGCGAAAAACGAGCGCCGCACCGTCGCCAGTAGGCAGCCGCAACAACTTGCCTTCTGCTTCCGCGACCCGGAATTGTTCGGTTCCGCGTACGATTTCCTTCAGCTTTTGAATTTGCTCGCTCTGCTCGTTGATCAGCAACTTCGAATAACCGACGATATCGATGAACAAGACATGCCCGATCTCGAATTTTACGTCTGAGGCAGCCTCGGGGGACAGCATTGGCGTGGATGTGTACCCGAAAAGCAGAGACTTAACGAGTCGAATTAATCGACTACGTTCGCGACGGCGACTTTGTAAACATTGCGCCGCGTCAGTTCGGAGAAGAACGAACGCTTGTCGCTCACGGCTCGGTGACGGCAGGCGGCGTGTAGGGCAGGGCTAGTTTGGCAAGAATCGCTTTGAAACGCGCATCGTCACGTACTGGATCGAACCCTCGATTCCAGAGCCATCCCGCGAAAGCGCTGTTGTGCTTGTCGGCATAAAGTTCCAGCTGATCCAGGGCGCGGTCATGTTCCCCCAATGATATCAGATAGAATGCATACAAGATCGGATCCTGCCGGATATCGTCATTGTCCGGCGAAGTCTCCAGGCTATTTACGGCCGCGGCGCGTTGGGCCGGGTCCGCTATGCCGCGGGCGAGCGACGCTTTGGCGTCTCCGTTTTGACCGTTGAGCTTGCCTGACGCACGCAACGCCGCTTCCGCCTCCCGATACATTTTGCGCTCGATATACTGAGCGGCGGCCCACGCTTGCGCTGCCCTAAACTCAGGGTACGCCGCGAGAGTCTTTTTGATCTGCGCTTCGGCCGCGCCGTCGCGCCTGAGGGAATCGAGGGCGCCGGCATGAACCACGCCGATAATGGGCGATAATGGATCGAGCTGCTGTGCGCGCACGATCTCGTGCAACGCGGGCTCCAGTTGTCCAACAGCTGAAAGAAATTGCGCATATTGATTGATCGCTTCCGCGTCTTCTGGTGCAAGCGCAAGGGCGCGGCGGAATGCCTGATCGGCTTCGGGCCAGCGGAATCGAATAGTATTCGCGAGGCCGACCGCGACGTGGGCCGAGGCCGTATTGGGATCGAGTGAAAGAGCGCGTTGCGCGGCCGACTCGCCTCGCGGGAGCGCAGCCTCGAACGAGTCGAGTTGATAAGAAGGAAGCAGCAGCTCGGTTAAGGCCAACGCGCCCCAAGCCTGGGCGTAATTGGCGTCGAGTTTTACTGCCTCTTGAAATAAATCACTTGCTTGGAGTAACCCGGGACCTCGAGCGGCCAGTAAAGTCAGTCCGCGCAGATAAAGTTCGTGCGCTTGCGGATTGTTCGTGCTGTCGACGACAAGAGGTTGCCCGGCGCCGCCCGTAAGCTGGACGCGTAACTTGGTAGCGATCGCCTTGGCGATTTCATCCTCGACCGCAAAGACATTGTCGAGTTTGCGATCGTATTTTTCGGACCATGTCTGCAACCCGTTTTGCACATCGACTAACTGCACGTTGATGCGCACCTGATCGCCGGCCTTTTGCAAACTCCCTTCGAGAATATGTGCCACCCCGAGCAGCTGGCCGATTTTACGCAGATCGAGATCGTTGCCCTTGAACTGGAAAGCCGATCGGCGCGCCGCCACTTTCAAGTTCGGAATTTGCGCGAGCGCGTTGAGTATTTCCTCGGTAACGCCATCGCTGAAGTAGGCGGTGTTTTTGTCATCGCTCAAATTTTCGAATGGTAAAACGGCGATCGATTTATTCGGAACTGTAGCCGCCTCGCTCTGTCGAGGCGTTCCGTTTCCCGCGGTGTAGCGCCCAAGGAAAAACAATCCGATCGATACCACGGCGCCAATCACAACGACATAAAGCCAGACGTATTTCTTCGGTTTCGCTGACGCCGGCATCGCATCAGCCGTTGCCGTACGCTTAATTCCTTCAGGCGTTATCTCGAACATCCAGGAGAGGACGAGCGCGACCGGTAAACCCGCGGTGATGAGAATCACGATCAAACGAATGATCCCGTTCGGAACGTCGAACACTGGAAAGACCTGCGAGATCCCCTCCGAAAGAGCCCAGCCACCGACGATGTACGCGACCGCGACCTTGTAAACATTGCGCCGCTTCAGCTCGGCAAAGAAATTGTCGATCTTCACGGTTTATGGACCGACGTGTTCGTTTATTGTCAGCAGCTGCTGGAATTGCGGATCGCTCCGCAGTGGCTCCCAAACCGGATCATGCTTCAGAGTCGCAATCGATACAAAGCCGCCGGGACCTAACAGTAGTTCCCGCACGATTGGGATTGCCTCCCGCACCATGCCCGCGTGCGCCTCAACCTCAGCCAGTCCGGCGCGCAGACCGTTGCCCGCTAGCACGTCTCTTGACGGCGGCATGATTTCGGCAGCGCGGCGCGCCGTCGCCACGGCGTCAGCATTTCGCGCAAGACCAAGATACACCCATGCCAGCTCCGTCAGCGCAGCCGTGTCGTCCGGACGGTCTTGCAATCTGCGCTCGAGCAACGGCAGTGCTTTCTCGGCATCGGATTGGGCTGCAGCAAGATCATTAGCTATTAGGTGAATGGCGCTTCTGGCTGCGAGCTGACGGCCTTCATCCGAAGAATTGTCCCACACCTGCACAGCAGCGTCGAATTTGCGCGCAAACGCGAAGGCCCAGGCGCGATAGCCAATCATCAGGCTAAATTCCGGCACCGTGGTATTGGTAGTTAGCTTCGTATCGGCGGGGAACGTCGCCAGCACACGCAGCGCTTCTTCGGCGTTGCCATCGCGCGTCAGAATGCTGCCGATCCATGCTACCATTCCGACGACCTCGTGCGGATCGAGATTGACGGCGCGTTTGGCCAGAGGTTGAGCTTCGTCCTGCAAGCGGAGGATGTTGTAAGTGTTCGCCAGGTTAGCGGCCAGATAGGCATTGCGCGGATCCTGTTCGAGAGCGTGGTTCAATTCGTTTAATGCCTGTTGCCATTGTCCCTGACGACGATGCACATAGCCCAAATACTCTAAGGCAAGGGAATTGTTGGGCTGCAGTGCTATCGCGCGGGCAAACTCGGCCAATGCTTCAGGGTAAGCACGACGACCAAAGTAATAAAATAACCCGAAGGCAATGTGGGCTTCAGCGAGATTCGGCGCGATACTGAGAGCGCGTTCTATGTTGCTCTTGATTTCCGCCAGCCGTTCTTCACTCAGCGGTTTAATGAACCAGTGCGCGTTCAACTGGCACTGCGCTAGTCGAGCAATCGCGAGTGCAAAACTTGGATCACGAGCAATCGCTTGCCGATACCAGTTATCCGCTTGTTGGAATGAGTCGGGCCGAAGCGAACTCTGTGCCGCGCGAAACTCCGATTCAGCCTTGAGGTAGAGGTCGTAAGCCGCCGCATCGGCGGTAGGGGCGGTCGCAATGGTCTTGGCTTCTGTCGGCGAAAGCTTCGCTTGTAAGGCGTCGGCGACCTGCTGGGAGACTTCGGACTCCACTCCGAAAATATCCTTCGCGTCGCCGTCGTAACTCTTGGCCCAAAGGTGCGAATCAACTCGGGCATCGATCAACTGCACATTCACGCGCACTTTATCTCCCGCTTTCTGCACACTGCCTTCGAGCACGTTTGAGACACCGAGTTGCTGCGAAACCGTCTTTAGATCTTCCGGCTTACTCTTGTACTTCTCGGTCGAAGTGCGGGAGATCACTTTCAAATCGGCGATGGTCGCAAGCTTGGTCAGGATTTCGTCCTGAATACCGTCAGCAAAGTAGCTGTTCTCCTTGTCGCTGCTCAGGTTCTCGAACGGCAAAACCGCGATCGATTTTGCCGGTAGTTCGTTGGACGGCGCTGCGACGTTTTTGTTGCCGACTGTATATCGACCTAAAAAGAACAAGGCGACCGAGATCACTGCGCCGATGATAACGACATAGATCCATGTCTTCCCACGTGAGTGCTCATGCTTGGCGTCGGCAACTTCCGTGCGCTTGATCCCTTCCGGAGTTGCTTCGAACGCCCATGCGATTACGAGCGCGATTGGAAATCCAATTGCAATTAGCACGATTACCAACCGCACAATCCAGTTCGGAATTTCCAGGAACGGAAATATCTGGGTCGCAATCTGAGCGATTAACCAGCCGACAACTGCATAGGCGACAGCAACTTTGTAAACGTTGCGCCGCTTCAACTCGGCGAAGAATGAAGTTGAGCCACTCATGACTTCGGCCCAGTTGCCACTTCAGCGGGAGTAGGCAATCCGACCTTTCGACAAAACGCAGCGAAGCGCGGATCGCTTTTATAAGGCAGGAGGAATGGATCGTAGTAGACGATGCAGACATTATTCTCGCGATTGGCCCACGCGCGATCCAACCATGTGAACATGCTGTCCGGATCTCTCCGCAAGGCATAGATTCCCGCGATAAGATAAGCATCGGTATTGGCATAACGATCGATCAACGTTTTCAGCGCGGCGGAAGCTGCCGCTGGGTCGCTGCCGATCTGCAGCGCTCTGGCCACGGCAAGGTCACGAGATTTTCCGGGCGCAATCTGCTCGGCCTTCTCGAGGGCCGCGGCCGCATTTCCGCGTAGCACCTCGATGGCGCACAGTCGCCCTTTAGGACCTTGCTCGGTACTCTCCAACGCGATTTGTTCACGGGTTGCCTGTTCTGCTTCATCGAGACGCCCACTCGTCATTAGATCCGCCGCCAGTAAGCCATACCAACCAGCACTGCGTGGGTCGGTGACTAGCGCTTGCCGGATCGGTTCAACGGCCGCTTCCGGATGTCCAAACGCTGCGCGCATTTGCGCCAGCGATGCCGCGAGATTTAGATCGTTCGGCGCCAGCTGCACCGCCCGCTCAAATTCCGCTTTGGCACCGGCGAAGTCTAGATCGGAAAACGCCAGGAGCAGGGCCCGCGCACTGTGCGCCATCCCCAAATTCGGGTTCAAGGTCAACGCTGTGTTAATGGATGTGCGCGCCGCGGCGAAAACCTGCTCCGCTTGAGGGCCGTGGATAATATCGGCGAGGAAGATTTGCGCGTATCCGAGCCCGGCGTAAGCGCGCGCATAGCCCGGGTCGAGCGAGACGGCGGTTTGGTAAAAATCGATCGCTTTGCGATAATCAGCCTCGGTGTTGCGTTGATCATAGAAGTGGCCTTGGAGATAGGCGTTGTAAGCCGCGAGATTGCCGCTGGGCGGCCGATCGCTTTGCGCGGGGGCATCACTCGTGTTGAACAGTTTCGCCTTAAGCGCATTGGCGACCGCCGTCGTGATGTCATCCTGGAGTTTGAACAGGTCCTTATAAGGACGGTCGTAATGTTGAGACCAAAGGGTGGTACCGTCGGCTGCGTTCACTAACTCAGCGCTGATGCGGACGGCATCAGCCGCGCGGCGCACGCTCCCTTCCAGCAGATGGGCGACGCCGAGTTTCGCGCCGATGGTTTTGCTGTCGTCCTTACTGTCGCGGAACTGAAACGATGAGTTGCGACCTATCACCTTCAAACCAGCAAATTGTGAGAGTGCGGTGATGAGATCTTCCGAGAGGCCGTCAGAAAAATACTGCTCATCCTTGGCGCCGCCTTCGTTAGCGAGGGGAAGCACGGCAATGGATTGGTCTGAAATCGTGGAACCTTCCGGCGCACTTTTGTGCCAGACGAACTGATTAGCCAGCAGCAGCACCACCGCCAGGACCAGAATCGCGATGATCCATTTGTCGAGCTTCTTGCCGGTTTGACGAATAACAGATTCGTTAGGCGGGATCTCGCTCTCGAGTTGCAGGCCCTTTGGTGTCCATTCGTAGAACCACGACAAAACGAGCGCGAACGGAAACCCGATCACCGCCGCGACCACGATCCAGCGCACGATCCACTCGGCAATGTGAAAAAACGGCAAAACCTGCGTTGCAATTTGAACCAGTAGCCAAGAACTGGCCGCGTAAAAGGCCGCGGCTCGAAATACATTGCGCCGTTTCAGTTCGGAAAAGAAATTGCCTTTCACTTCGCTTTTTCTTCGCAGAGCTTTTGAAACCGCGGATCGTCGCGGAGATTGTCCCAATCGGGATCGAGTCGGAGTAAGCTCGGAGTGAGCGGTGGACCAAACAGGCCGCCTTCGTAGGATGTTTCCAGCAGGTGCGACAAGATCGTGAGAGCGCCGTCGTTATCGCCGAAGTGCGCCAATAATCGCGCCTTTGTTTCTTGACAGTAAGGCTGAGTGCGCGCGTCGTTGATTCGGAAAGAGATCGCCTTGTCGATCGCTTGCAGAGCTGCGTCGCGCTCTCCTAATCCAGTTAGAGCAGAAGAAAGGAGACTTAGGGAGCGCACACTATCAGGCTGTTCCCGCAAAATGGCTTCTGCGAAATCGCGAACGGTGCTGAATGTCGCCCGCGCCGCCGCCGTGTCGCCGGATAACTCCTGGAGGTCTCCTAGGATTTGTGCATCGCGCACCCACTCTTTGAGCGAGTCGGTGCGGCGCGCGAGAGGTTCCAATAGCTTAAGCGCTGTAGCCGGCTTGCGCCGCAGCTTCGCCTGATACCAGACGGCGCCGACGGCATCATAATCGAGCCGGTCCGGCTTTAACTTATCCACGATTAACTGGGCTTGATCGAGCTGACCGTTAGCCTGGAAGATCTGAGCTTTGATACCTAACAAGTTTAGATCGGCAGGCCAAACTCGGAGGGCTTCGTCCACAATCCGCTGCGCGCCGGGCCAGTCGCGCACATCGCAGCGAGTGTAAGCGGCGAACTTTCGCACCTGCAGATCACGCGGGTTTAGGACAATAACCTGATCAAAGGCATCGATAGCCTTCTGCCATTCCCCGAGTCGTTGATAAGTGAACGCGAGTAGCTGAATGACTTCGGCGTTGTTAGGCCAAATGAGATGCAGCTGCTGTAAGACGTCACGCACATGTTTGTTGTCGCCAAGGACAAAGTAGCCAAAGTTAGCGCGCGCCAGCTGGATCTCGGGCAGTTCGGGTTGGAGCGCCTCCGCCCTGGCCAGGCTTTGCTCCGCGGCCACGCGGGCCGCCGGCGACGAATCCGCGTAGTAAAACCCGACAGAGCGGGCGCTGGAAAGGCCGGCCCAGGCGAGAGCAAACTGCGGATCGAGGCGAACCGCTTCTTCATACGATTGGATTGCGGTGCGAAGGGCACCTTCGTTTCCCTCCCACATGAGAGCTTTACCGCGCAGGTAGGCTTCGTAGGCGGCAGGGTTGTCGGTAGGTTTTTGCGCGAGGACCTGTTCTTCGGCGCCGCTCAGCTTCGCATTGAGCGCGATGGCGATGTTTTGCGCTACTTCCTTCTCGACGCCGAAGATGTCGTCGAGTTTGCGATCATAGCTCTCAGCCCAAAGGTGATCGTCGGTCGCAGCTTTGATTAACTGGACATTGATGTGCACGGCATTGCCGGCTTTTTGCACGCTGCCTTCGAGCAAGTTCGCGACGCCGAGTTGCTGGCCGACTTCACGCAAGTTATCCGGCGCGCTTTTATATTTCTGAGTGGACGTGCGCGAGATCACTTTCAGCGCGGCGATCTTCGATAGGCGCGTCAGGATTTCGTCCTGAATACCTTCCGCGAAATAAGCATTCGATTTGTCGTCACTGAGATTCTCGAACGGCAACACCGCGATTGATTTGTCAGGAAGGGATGGTCGAGCTCCTGCGAGACCGTTAGCATTCAGCGTCGCAGGAGCTCCGCCCTCCACACGAAGGTGCGCGCCTAGTCGCATTAATTTCCACGCCAGTAACCCACCGATAATGACCAGCCCAATGACGGTGATCGCCAGGACCTTATTCTTCAGCCGCTTTGATCCTGGTGGCGGAGTCATCTCTGGTGTTTTCCGGAATCTTTCCGGCCGCGCACTGTTGCCGGCCTCGTCGGTATAGAGGTTGACCACCGAGACACGCGCGCCGTGTTTTACTTCGAATTCACCGAGATTCGACAGATGGGAGCGCCACTGGGGATATTGTTCGAGATCGTCCGCGACTCGTTTCGAGAGCAGAATGTGACCGGCATCGCCGCAATCCATCACGCGTTGCGCCATGTTGATCCCGACGCCGGCGATATTGGCCTGTTCATTCAGATCAGTAATCTCATTAACCGGTCCACTATGGATTCCCATGCGGACCTTCAGTTCGGGATGACTCTTGAGGGTTTTGCTGATTTCCAGGGCGCAGAGAACCGGCGCCTCCAAGGTGTTGCGGAACACCAGCGCGGCGCCATCACCGGTTGGCAAACGCAGAAGCTTGCCTTCCGCTTCCGCTAAACGGACCTGCTCGGTTCCGCGTACGATTTCCTTCAGCTTTTGAATTTGCTCGCTCTGCTCGTTGATCATCAACTTGGAATAACCGACGATGTCGATGAACAACACGTGCCCGATCTCGAACTTGAGCTCTGAAGCCGAATTCATTTCGACGCAGTTTGTGATTTGAACTCGTGCGTCGGAACAATCTTCTCTGCGAGGGCTTCGAATCGCGGATCGCCGTGCAGATCGTCGAGCAGCGGATCGACTCGGATGTTGTAGATGTCGTTCCCGTCGTTCTCACGATAAGCACGCTCCAACTCATCCATCGCGCGGTTCTTGTCGCCCATTCCAAGAAATACGAGTCCGACACCATAAGCACCCACGTAGCGTGATTTCGCTTCTTCGTTTAGTCGTGCGAGAATTTTTTTCGCGTCGTCGGTTTGCCCCGATCGCGCATAGGCTTGTCCTAGCAGCGCCAGCGCAAACGGATCATCATCCAGTTCGGCCGCTTTGCGATATTCAGCGATGGCTTCGGGACGCTGTCCCTTCATTTGAAGCGCCTGGCCCAAATAGTAGTGCGCCAGATAAAACCGCGGCTCGATTTCGATGGTCTTGCGAAGCTGAGTGATCGCTTCGTCATAGCGTCGCGCGTAATAATAATCGTTCCCGAAATCGGCGTTATTGATCATCGAGAGCGGATCCAATGCGATGGAGCGTT
>JBARAJ010000227.1:0-3805 GCA_049791915.1 Candidatus Udaeobacter sp. | reverse complement strand
CGCTTTTACCGCGCCTTCGCCTTTTCCATAGACCTTAATCAATTCCTCACCTTGGAGCAGACGGAACTGCTTGCGCAACACGCGTGCCTGAGTGCAAACGGCCGTTCCGGAATGCTTGCGGCAACGTTCGCAATGACAGTGACTGGCTTGAATGAATGGCGGATCAACTTCAAACCGCACGCCGCCACACAGACAACTCCCGCGAATGCTCTTGCTCATTCACGACTCAACTCTCAACCCTCAACTTCTCAACAACCTAACCTTCCTCGGGGATTCACTTCGCGATACAAACGTTCTTTGGTTCAGTGAAGAAGCGAAGCGCTTCTTCGCCGCCTTCGCGGCCGACGCCGCTTTGTTTCATTCCGCCGAAAGGGACACGGAGGTCGCGCACCAGCCAGCAATTCACCCAGACCGTCCCAGTGTTGATTCGCTCGGCGACGCGATGGGCGCGGCTGAGGTTTTGCGTCCAGACGCTCGACGAGAGACCGTATTCGACGTCATTGGCGTGATTGATCACTTCTTCTTCGCTGTCGAACGGCGTGATTGTTACGACGGGGCCGAAAATTTCTTCGCGATTTGTGCGGCATGAAACCGACAGGCCGGTAATGACGGTCGGCTGGAAGAAATAACCTTCGCGACAACGTTCGTTAGGCGCTTCCGGCGCAGAACCGCCGAGCGCGATTTTGCCGCCTTCTTTCTGCGCGAGATCGACATAGAATTTTACTTTTTCAAGCTGCGTCTTGTTCACGATCGCGCCCTGCTCGGTGTTTTCATCCAGCGGATCGCCCAGGCACAACTGTGCCGTTCTTTCGATGAAACGGTCGACGAAATCCTCGTATGCCGATCGCTCGACGAACAGGCGCGACCCGCACAAGCAGACCTGTCCCTGGTTTGCAAATGATGAACGCACACTGCCGGCGATTGCTGCGTCGAGGTCGGCATCGGCGAAAATGATATTTGGATTTTTGCCCCCAAGCTCGAGCGACACCTTTTTGAACAACGGCGCGCACGCTTCGGCGACTTTGCGCCCTGTGGCGGTGCCGCCGGTGAACGAGATGGTGTTGATCTTCGGATGCGCGGTAATCGCCGAACCGACATTCGGCCCGGTCCCGTGCACGACGTTGAGAACTCCATTTGGCAGACCGGCTTCGCGCGCGATTTCGCAGAGCATGTAAGCCGTCATCGGTGTTAATTCGCTCGGCTTTGCGATAGCGGTGTTTCCGACAGCGATGGCGGGCGCGATCTTCCAACTCAACAGATAAAGCGGCAGGTTCCATGGCGAGATCAGCCCGGCGATGCCGCGCGGATGACGCAGAGTGTAATTGAACGCCACGTTGTCCGTAATGTGAGCTTCGGATTCAGTATGCAGAATCGCAGTCGCGAAGAATCGGAAATTTGCGACGGCACGCGGAATGTCCATTGAACGCGCGAGCGAAATCGGCTTGCCTGTATCAATCGACTCGGCGCGCGCGAATTTCTCCAGGTCGCGCTCGATCAACTCGGCAATTCGGAGCAGAAATTTCGACCGTTCGGCGGCCGTTTTTTTTGACCAATCGCTAAAGGCTTTCTCTGCTGCAGCCACCGCAAGATTAACGTCGTGCGCGTCGCTGTCGGCCACCTGCGAATAGGGCTTACCTGTGGCCGGCTCGACGTTGTCGAGATATCGACCACTGATCGGCTCGACGAATTCGCCGTTGATAAAGTTTTGGATGCGAACCAGCGTTTGGTTCATAACAAGCTCCGCGCAGAAACATCCAGAGATTCCTCGACTTCGCTCGGAATGACAAGGAATGGCACCGGCTCCCCGAATTTGCCGTTGATGAAGTTTCGGACCTGTGATGATTCAATCCGCATGTGAGCCGGAGAGCTGCCTAGGGTAAGTTGTAGCCATCGTAAATTTTCGGTTTGGCCGTTCGAATGTGTCGGTCAATTAGCGCGCAGAATTCATCGGTATGCCAGTGTTTTCGTGTGGCCCACCACGTTTGGAAGCCGGGATACGCGACGGTGTCGGCGAGTGTCCGCTCGTATCCGCGCCATAATCGCTTGTCGAGCATTCCATCCAGCACGCTTAGATAGAGACTATCGGCCATTCGTAAGAAGCGTCCCAGATGTGCGCCGAACCTCAGCTTCGACAGGGCATCCAGGTCGTCGAAAGATTGCAGAGCACGAAGCCAGAGCACGGCCATTTCAGGGTTCTCCACAAGGGTTCTGTTCAAATCGCTCCAGTGCGACGTTAAAACATTCATCGCTGCGCGTTGGCTTTCCTTGTTTTGATTGCGGATTTGGGCGGCAAGATAGGTGATTGAAATAATCACGCCAATGGCGCCAAGCATCTGCCCCACCGCGCTAATCATCTCCCAGTTCATTGTTTTTACCTTACCGGGAACTCAACAATCCTAAACACCTAACGTCGAGGATCGGACGCTCAAGAAAGACGATTGTTTTCGGGCAGGAGACACAACGTCGATATAAAACTGGCCCCGGATAGAAGCGATTAACGAGGCCGCGCATGACACCCTCGTCGCACCGGAGGGTTTGGAATTGTTGTTGCCGAGAAGGGGACATTTGTAATTAACTCGGGCCAATCGCTCAATCGATCCTGAGATTACAATGAATGAGAAAAATGACGTCTCGAATGTGACTGAAATTGCGAAACCTTCCGACAAACATGCGGCCAAAGGGCCTAGCCGCCGGAAGTTTTTACGCCAGGTGAGTGCGGCGCTGACCGGTGGTGCCGTGCTCGGCAAGGCTGTTCTTGCTTCCGCTGAGTCTAACAGGACCACTGCCTTCGGAGATGGCGTTCGTGTCCCGGCTTCCAGAGGCAATCCGCGCGTAAGACAGTGCTTCGCAATCCGGCTTGGGGCTGCGAACGACGAAGCGCACATTTCCGCTGCTCCCCAAACAACCAACGGCGATGAAGAACGTTATCCCGATAAGTGCGGCACGTACACCAAGGGCATTCTACAGGATGGCATCGGCTTGGTGAATTTGAATGCGTTCCAAAGCTTCAAGAGGGCGTTGAACAGCGGGAATCCATCGGATTTCGAAAACATTGTCATGGGCGGCACCCGGACGCTGAACGGCCCGCAAGGCGGCCTCGCCTTCGGGTTGGAAGGCAGCGATGCCGTGCAGTTTGGCAACGCGCCATGTCCGGACAATCAAGAGAGCGCCATAATTGTCCCGCCCGCGCCAGCTCTAGCCAGCGCCGCTTATGGAACGGAACTGGTCGAGATGTACTGGGCCTCGCTCCTCCGCGATGTGGCGTTCACTGATTACATTTCAAATGCGACTGCTGCCGAGGCAGCACAGGAGCTTTCGAGTATGCCCAGCTATGCGGGCCCAAGAGATGGAAATGGCCATGTAACGCCAGCTCTGTTATTCCGTGGTCGCTATCCGGGCGAGACCATCGGGCCTTACATCTCTCAGTTGTGCCTAGTCCCCACTTTCTTGGGTGCGCAGGAAATGAACCAGCAGATGTTTACCTACGTAGCCGGCCTCGATTACATGACCGACCCCACAACTTTCCAACAAGTGCAGAATGGGATCAATACTGGACTGCTAAACCAACTGGATCCGCAACCTCGCTACTTGAATAATGGCCGCGCTCTCGGCGCATATACCCATGTGGATGTACTTTATCAGGCTTACTTCACGGCTTATCTGGTGCTTAACACGCTCAGTGCGCCGCTGAACCCTGGGAATCCTTACGTGAGCTCCAGCACGCAGAACGGTTTTGGCACTTTCGGTCAACCCGACTTCGCGGCCGCGCAGGCGGCTGTCGCTGGCTTTGCGCTAAACTGTGTGT
>JBARAJ010000226.1:0-20435 GCA_049791915.1 Candidatus Udaeobacter sp. | reverse complement strand
GCGTGGCGCGGCCTGGGACGGGCTGCCGCAGCGCGCCTGCACGAGCGCGGCGCCTCGGTCGCGGTGAACGTCCGTACCCGTGAGCGCGCCGAGGCGCTGGCGAAGGAAATCGGCGAGCGTGCCTTCGCCGTGCCGGGCGACGTCGCGGCGGACGGCGTTCCCGAGGAGATCGCGCGCCGCGCGCTCGAACGCTTCGGACGGATCGACATCCTCGTCAACAACGCCGCGCTTCCGCTGTCGACACGCTTCCCCGATCTCACCGCCGAGGAATGGCGTAGAGTGATCGAGGTCAACCTTACCGCGCCGTTCTTAATGACGAAAGCCGTTCTTCCGGCAATGCGTGCCCAGCACTACGGCCGCATCATTAATATCTCGTCCTCGGGCGGACGGATGGTGAGCACGCTCGGCGGTGCGCACTACACGGCATCGAAGGCCGGACTTCTCGGACTGACGCGCGCGGCCGCGAAGGAGCTCGGCAAGTTCGGCATCACCGTGAACGCTGTCTGCCCCGGCATGATCGATACAGAGCTGACGCGCGAACATGCTTCGGACGAGTTGCTCGAACGTCTCGCCGCGAGCTATCCCGTGCCACGCCTCGGCACCGCAGTCGAAGTCGCCGATTTGATTTGCTTCGCCGCCTCCGAGGCCGCCGGCTACATCACCGGCGCGTCCCTCGACATCAACGGCGGCGACTTGATGATGTGATCCATGTTGGGGGCCCATTGGCAGACAATTCAATCAGTTTGCCACGGCCCCCTGCCGTGGCTTATCTTTTTTCCGTCGGGCAATAGCCTAACAAGTAAAGGAGGAAATGCCGTACGATGGAAAGCCGTGCGTTCGTTCTTGGCCTGATTGTGGGTATCCTTGCCACCGTTACCATGGACGTCGTGGCGGTGATGGCTCTCCGGCTCGGCATCGGCGGCCGAGGGCCGCGCCGAACCGGTCCTCATTTGATCGGACGCTGGATCGGCTACCTCTTGCAGGGCAAGTTCCGGCAGACGGACATCCTGCAGACGCCGCCCTTGCGAGGAGAACTACTCTTGGGATTAGCCGCGCACTATTCGATCGGCATCGTGCTGACCCTTGTATACCTTGGCCTATTGGCTGTGGTGCACACGACGCCGACGGCCCCCAGCGCTATCCTCTTCGGAACGGCCACCACGGTCTTCCCCTGGTTTCTCATGTTCCCATCACAGGGGATGGGCTGGCTGGGACGGGATGCGCCGGGTGATGCTCATCTGGCTCGCATAAGCCTGTTCAATCACATCATGTTTGGCCTGGGTATAGCCTTGTGGATGGCAGTGCTCGGGCCAATCTGAAATTCAGCTGCTGCCCAGTCCTGGCAATAGGGATTATTGTCGTGACTGACGATTCTCGTTAGGTGCGAGGCGATCTTCGCAACTCGCGATGACGATGCGTCACAATTTCGTTCTCCCGGACAGCGCGGCCGATAGCGTCAATTCATCGGCTGACTCGAGACCGCCGCCTGCTGGAATCCCTCGGGCGATGCGGGTGAGCGCTACCGGTTTGTTCTTCAAAAGGTCGACGATGTAATTTGTAGTTGCTTCGCCTTCGACGTCGGCAGCTAACGCAAAGATGATTTCCGAAATTCTTTCCCGATCGATGCGATCCACCAATTCTTTAATGCGCAAATCTTCGGGAGCGACATGGTCGAGCGGAGAAATCTTGCCGCCGAGGGCATGATATCGACCGCGAAATGCGCCCGTTTTTTCAAGAGGGAGAATGTCAGTAGGCTGTTCTGTGACGCAGAGCAGATCAGTCGACCGCGATGGGTCGGCGCAGATTTCGCAGATTTCGTCCACAGCAAAGAATCCGCACAAACTGCAGGCATGGATGGACTGACGCGTGTCCGTGATGGCGCGCGCAATTTGCTCCGGTTGATCGCCCCGCGCTCCCACCATCCAGAGCGCAATCCGCTCTGCGGAGCGCGGACCGACGCCCGGCATTTGCCGCAGCTGCGTAATTAGGTCCCGGATCGCCGCCGGATATTCGGTTCTCCTCAACACGTGCTCGAGTTTATTCCGGCGGCCAGTCCGTCAATTGCAGGAGTAGCGGCTCCAATCGCCGCAAATAAAATTCCAGGGGCGGATCGTCTTCAGTTTCCGAGCCGCGCGCCTTCTGAAATTCGGCATAAGCTTCCGCCCAGCGTTTCTCTCGATACAGAACTACCCCGCTCCAGAATGAGTCACGCTGCGCGAGGCGTTCTGGTCCGGCTTCAGCTGCAAGCCAAAGCGGCTCGTAAACCTCAAGCCGGTCATGCGAGTTTAGTCCGCTCACAAAATCAATGGGACGCGCGACGATTGCTTCGCTCACTCGATCAAAAGTCAACGTCTCCATCAGAGCCCTGGATCCGTAGAAACGATTCAGGGCGCAGAATCTGCGCGCCAGGTCGATGGGCTCGCCGCTCGTCAGGAGGAACGGCCGCGGGCTCTCTTGTAATGCACCGGCAATGATCGCGCCGGAGCTGATTCCGGCCCGGATGTCCCGGCTGGCGGCGACCTTTTCCTTATCTTCACCCTGTTCGCGAGAATTCTTGATCAAATCGAGAACGACCCGCGCTGCTTTTTGCGTGTGTTCTGGGTCGGGCGCAGGAAATCCAAAAACGCCGACCACTCCTTCTCCGTCAGCGGCTTGCAGATAAGCACCTTCTTCCACGAGACGCGCAGCAGTCTCACGGATGAATTTTGCCGTGGCCTCAGTGAACG
This sequence comes from Candidatus Udaeobacter sp., assembly GCA_049791915.1. Lineage (GTDB taxonomy): Bacteria > Verrucomicrobiota > Verrucomicrobiia > Chthoniobacterales > UBA10450 > Udaeobacter. The sequence continues at coordinate 17,709 of JBARAJ010000226.1, read as the reverse complement.
CGGCAGGCTCGCCGCCTTCCGCGAATGTAAGTTTGTCGCCGATGTCGCATACCACGACGCTTACATCGTACGTCCTTGGCTCGACATCGAACGAAATTCTCCCGTCGTTAAGACGGCGAAATTGCTCGTTGGAAACGCGATCGGCAAACAGTGTGCGAATTAGATGTGAGCGGTTCCTGCGTAAAAAAACCGACCACCCTCCTGCGACGAGGACTGCAAACACAAGCGCCAGGACTGACGGCGCCGGCTGAAAAAATACGCGGTAAAGAGAGGAAACCCACGCGAGGCCGAACAGCTCCACCAGCAATAACCCGATCAATAACCAGGCGCGCCATCGTCCCGCACCCGCGGGATTGCTCAAGCTGAGCCATGTGACGCCAAGGGCGACCAGCAATATGAAGACGTATTGCCATTTTTCGCCGACGACGCGTGTCGCGCCCGCATAATCGGTGACGAGCTGTGCGGCAACAGCCTCAAACCCAGCAATGACTTTCGTCGCATGCAGCGCTCCGACGATCAGCGCAACGACGCTTCCAATGATGAGCGTTGTGACCAACGAACGTTTCATGCTTCTGGGTTAGCGTTTCGTTTTGGCTCGCCTCTCCCGTTGGCCAAGGGGAGAGGATTAAGGTGAGGGGTTTGATCTAGAAAGGCCGGACATCCCCTGGACCAGACCCTCACCCTCCGCCTATCCCTCGTGAAAGGAGAGGTGACCCTTACTGCCGCAGGGGTGCGCTCCGTATGAGTCCAAATTAAGACACTGTCACGACTAGCCGGGTTCATGACAATCAGGAGTTTTGCGCCGATGCAGCGGGATAGTACGATTGCACCACAAGGTCACTCAGGAATTTATCCGGAGCGTCGATCGCCGCAGCATTAAGAACAAACTGCGTTCGGCCCGTGTTCTTTTTGATAAGGCTCAATCCAAATTGGAAATCCTTGAACAGATGCGCGCACAGATCGGTCACGGTCATCCGCTCGGCTTGCGCGCGTTCGACCAGGCGACGGATCGCACTCTCGTCGAGACTAATTTCCAATCCATGGTCCCTGCTGAATTTCTCTGCGAATTCGCGCGCGCCGGCTTCGAGCATTTGCGCCTCGAGCTTGTGTCCTTCGGCCATTAGTTGTTCGAGAACGCGTTGCGGCTCCCGCACAAGCGTCGCGCTCACGCGCAACTGGGTGAGGCCCGAACCAGCCAGATGGAATTTGTAATCTCGAAACAATTTCTCGAACACGGTCAGCAACCCGCGAGCGCCGGTTTTTTCCGTCGCCGCAGCTTGTGCCAGTAAACGCAACGCTTCGTCCTCGAAGCTGATCTCGATTCCGTAGGCGCGAAACGCACGCTCGTATTGCCGGAGCAAACTGCCCTCGGAAAACTTCATGATGTCGAATAGATCCTTCGCGTCGAGTTCCTCACAGACGACACGTACGGGCAAACGCCCGATGAATTCCGGCTCGAACCCGTACTCCATGAAGTCCTGCGTCGTGACGTGTTGGAACAACTCGTTATCCATCACTTGAATTGGTTGCGCGCTGAACCCGATCTGACCGTGACGGACACGCCGCGCCACTTGTTCTTTCAACTTCCCAAACGCGCCGCTGACGACGAATAGAATGTGGCGGGTGTTGATCGTGTCGCGTTTGGCTTTGCCGCGCCGCTGAAATTCGAATGCCGCTTGCAATTGCGCCTGGAGATCATTCATGCTGCGCACCGGCACTTCGGTTTCTTCCATTAGCTTCAGTAGCGTGGTCTGCACACCGCGCCCGCTGACGTCGCGGCCTATCAAATTTCCAGCCGACGCGATCTTGTCGATCTCATCGATGTAAATGATGCCGAACTGCGCAAGGTTCAAGTCGCCGTCGGCCTTGTGCACCAGCTCGCGCACCAGATCCTCCACGTCGCCGCCGACATAACCGGTCTCGCTGAACTTCGTCGCGTCCGCTTTCACAAACGGCACCTTGATCAGATCGGCGATGTGTTTGATCAGATACGTTTTGCCGACGCCCGTCGGTCCGACCAGGATTACGTTTTGCTTGATGTATTCAATTTCCTGAGCGCGGTTCGGATCCTCTTTCTCGAGCCGCCGAAGGTAATTGGCGTGGTTGTAATGATCGCAAACCGCAATCGCGAGGACTTTCTTCGCTTCCTCCTGTTTGATGACGAACCGGTCCAGATGCGTCTTGATATCGCGCGGCAGCAGATGGAATTCGAATTCCTCGTGTTCAGTTTTCTCCGGTTTTTCCTCCTCCTCTGCGACCGCTGGCTCTGGTTCGGTAATTGTCGCAACTGAGACGTGGTCGCCGAAGTTCTGTTTCATGAACTCTGTGATCTTAGACTTCAGCTCCTCGGGTGAAGGAAATTGCGGTGGTGACGGCGGTGGGTTTTCTGCCATGTGAAGACAAACATCGAGTCAAAGAGGCTTTGTGGCAACGCTTCGTCTAGAGTCAGACGCTCACAGGTGACCGTTGTTCAGAGCTTTTAGTTGCGCCGAAAAAGTCCAGAGAAGGGCCAGCGCGCCGATTGTCGCCGAGCGTCCGCGATCTCGAGTGCTCGTCGCGCCGCATCAAGTTCGGCCAGAAGCTCGTCGTATAGAGAAAAACGCTCCTTCGGATCAGGTGCGATCATTCGCTGCAAAACGCGCGTAGTCGGTCCAGATACCTTCGGCGTGATAGTCCGCAACTCTGACGGGTGCTGCTTCAATGCGTACAACTCTGTGGCGGAATTTGTGCTGCTTTCGATTGGCGCTTTCCCAGCGACAGCATGAAACAGCGTTGCGCCAAGGCTGTAAATGTCGCTGCGAACGTCCTCCGGTTGGTTGCACAATCTCTCAGGCGCGACGTAAGCCGGCGTTCCCCAGAGCACACCATCGCTGCCTGTATTCTGTGACTGTTGTGTCGCAAAAGCGGCGAGGCCGAAGTCGCCAATCTTCGCCGCCTGTTCATCGGCAAACAAAATGTTGGCCGGCTTCACGTCTCGATGAATCAAACCCTTCCGGTGAGCTGCGCGTAGTCCTCTCGCGATCTGGATGCCGATGTCGAGCACCTGATGTTCGGACAGCCGGCCCTCCGATTCCATTAGATCGTCGAGACTTCCGTGATCGACCAGTTCCATCACCACATAAAACTGGCCGTGGTCCGTTCCCAACGAGAATATCTGCACGACATTAGGATGATTCACACAGGCAGCGATGCGCGCCTCTTGTTGCAATTGAGCATCATGATCCGCTTCGCTACCAAGATCCTTGTGCAACAATTTGAGGGCAACGAACCGCTCCAGTTGGGTGTCGCGCGCCTTGTACACCGTGCCCATTCCACCGGCACCAAGCGTTTCCATCGGCACAAAATGATCGAAGGTTCGTTGCAGCAGATTCTTTTGACCGCAACTCGGGCACACCATCCGCATCAGAGGTACATAACCGCCGGGATCGAGCGCGGTGCCGCATTTCCAACACGTCGGCGTCATGAATAGATTCCTTCAATCGACATGGAAATCGACTGTAACATTGACGAGTTTGGGAGCAAAAGGATGGCCGTGACGGCGTTGAAAGCGATAAGCGGGGCACCGACAACGTTCAAATTGATCGTGGCAAAAGAGCATGCCCGGATGCGTCTTGATCTTTTTCTGGTCAAATCACTTCCGGAATTCTCGCGCTCTCGCATTCAGCAATTAATCCGCGCCGGCTTTGTTCGTGTTGGCGGCGCCACCACGCGACCGCACCAGCCTGTGCGATCTGGAGACGAAATCGAAGTCACAGAACCGCCAGTCGAAAAAATCCAAACCGAGCCGGAAGCAATTCCGTTAACGATTCTGTACGAAGACGACGATCTGATCGTCATCAACAAAGCAAGCGGGATGACTGTGCATCCGGGCGCCGGCCATCGTGAACACACTTTAGTCAATGCGTTGCTGCATCACTGCTCCACGTTGTCGGGCATCGGTGGAAAGGAACGACCTGGCATCGTTCATCGTCTCGATAAGGAAACAAGCGGCTGCCTCGTCGTAGCAAAAAACGACGTGGCGCATCGGGAATTATCGAAACAGTTCACCGCGCGCACAGTAGAAAAGATTTATCTCGCCCTGGTCGCCGGGAAATTGCGGAAAGAGAGGGGCGTAATCGAGAACAAAATCGGACGACATCCGGTGCACCGACAAAGAATGAGCGTGAGTTCACCCCGCGGTCGCGCAGCCAAAACTGAATATCGCGTTCTTCGCTCGAGCGCGCTGGCGAGTCTGGTTGAATGCACATTGCACAGTGGCCGCACACATCAAATTCGCGTGCATCTTCATCATCTTGGCAATCCTGTGTTGGGTGACAAAATCTACGCGCCGAGACTCGCTAAGGATTTTCCCCGCCAAATGCTGCACGCATGGAAGCTGGGTTTTCGTCACCCGCGCACTGGCGAATGGAAGCACTTTGAAGCTCCGTTGCCTGATGACTTCAACCGAGCGATCGCAGTAAGTGGGCTGTAAGTCTGAAACGAGAACGGTCCGTCACTTGCCAATCAGATCCGCGAAAAGCGATGCGAGGACGCATCGCACTCCAAAAGCACTGCGTGCGAAATCACATCAACCTCAAGTCTCTTTTCGCGCAAGCTTTAGGAGTGCGCACGCGTCCTCGCGTCGCTCTTTGTTAGTCGGCTTGTTGGTGTTTAGCGCGCTTCGGAACCATCGCGCTCGCCAGCATCGTTTGCACGACTTCGCCACGCTGATTGGTCGTCACGTTGCGCAAGCGAAGAATTCCATGGCCAGGCCGGGATCGTGAGGCGCGCAATTCAAGAATCTCCGTATCCACCGTGAGCACGTCCCCCGGCCGCACCGCATTCGGCCAGCGCAGTTCATCCACGCCAAGACCGATCGCGCCCTCGGCGAAGTTCAGCGTTTGTACGAACAGGCGCATGCTCATCGCCGCGGTATGCCAGCCACTGGCAATCAGGCCTTTGAAAATGCTTCTCTCCGCACGCCTCCGGCTAAGATGAAACATCTGCGGATCAAACTTGTGAGCGAACTCGACGACCTCCTTTACGGTCACGGTCAGCGGCTCAGATTTGAACCGGTCACCTGTTTTCAGATCGTCGAAATAACGCTCCTTCATGATGAGAATGGTCGTAGCACATTGTTGCGTGATCGGTCACCGTCGAGCAATAAATAAGTAAAGGCGCCGGCACGTACCGGCTCGGGCGATCGTGCGAAATGAGTTTTGTTTCGCGCGCTTGAATGGTGGGATAGAAAGTTCAAACTTTATTTCATGGCCCAGGTTGCTCTGCGCAGTCCCTCAGAGAAAGTTGGCGGCTTGTTTTATTTCGGTCGGATGCTCGACAAAATCCGGCTGCACGCCAAGGGGGAATTGCCTTCAGATTATCACGCAAATCTTGGGACAGGCTTCGACGAAAAATGCGTGAAGTTTCTCCGCGGCGACTACGATAGCTTGGTCAAGCGGGTGAAAAAGGGCGGCACCGATGCGGAAATTTTGGATTGGTGCTTCACAGTCGGCCGCAAGCCGAGTGCGGACGACATTTACGTTTGGAACGAATTCATGCGGAAGCGCGGCTGGAACGACGAAATTTCGGAAATGGTGGTACGCCGGAAAGCCGAGGCAGGAATGACCGACCGTTCCGATATTCAGACCTCATTCCAATTCATCGACGCCGACGAAGGGCGTCTTCCCAAGCCTGGGTAGCGTCGGCACGCCGCGCAGTCCGGCTACGCAGCGTGCCGTCACCACCACTCCTATTCCTCCAAGGTATCGATTCGTTGGGCCAGATTAAAATCAAGCTCCGTCAAGCCGCCTTTGCTGTGCGTTGATACGGCCAGACGGACTTTGTTGTAGCGGATATCTATGTCGGGGTGATGTTCTTCTTCCTCAGCCACCTCGGCGACCCTGTCCACAAAATCGATCGCATCGACAAAATCATCGAATTCGAAAGTGCGCTCGATCTGATTTTTCTCCAACTCCCATTCCGGGATCTTCTTCATTCGATCCTTGAGCTCGCCTTGTTTTATCAAGTCAGCCATAACGGGACAACGAGTATCACCCGAAAATCGTTTTGCAACGGCAAATCGTCGGCTTAAAAATCGAGTATTCGGCGAAGATTTTTGACCGAGTCGAAGACCTCTACTGCGCACTGCCGCGCTTGCTTCGACAGCCGCGACCAATCGTGGAGCACTTCGCGAACAGCGGCCTCCGCCTCAGCAGCGGATCGGACAAAACGGAATCCGTTTTCGGCGGGGAGATAAAGTTGTGCCCCCGTGTCTTCTGTAATCACCGGACGACCCAACGCCAAAAAAGCAGCAGCGCGGTCGCTGACCCAGCCGGTACGCCACGCCACATCGACGCCCTTTATCGCGGTGAACTCGGCAAGCGCACTGGCGAGGTAGCGGCGGTACACCCGAGGCGTGTACGCGACGCGATGCGGATCGGCGATTTGCCAGCCGAGCCCGCGCAGTCGTTCTCTTTCGGGATCTTCCGCAGCGATATTCATCGCCAGTTCAAACCGCGCCTCGGGCATGCGCGCTGGAAGATTTAGATAGGGTTCGAAAGCAAATCTTTTGGACAGATCCGGAAACTCGCCAGCGACCTCGACTGCACCACCCCAATACCATTGCCCGACGGTCGTGAATTTCGGTGAGCGCGGCCGCGGTTGGGGCCGGAACAATTTCGTGTCCACGAGCGGATAAAATGTTTTCCAGCGTAGGCGCGCCCCTGCAGCCGCTTCCCTGTGGGAAGCGAGACGCTGATTACGTCGAGATGCTGTGCTCCGCGCTTCGCTCAGCGAAGCGGCTACAGTTGGCAATTTCGGTAGCTGACAATCGTCTCCATGGACATTGAGTCCGATCGTCCAGAACTCGTGATGGTACGACTGCCCCACTTCCATCTTCGTCATCCAATAAAAAATTTCGCTCGGGTCGAGATCGCAAAAAATGCGTCGCTCAAATTTCAGCAGCAGCGGCGGATGAATCGAATATGCGAGATTGAGCAGGACATTGGGTCCGCCGAGGCGCTCGAGCAGCTCGCGTTTGGAAATTCCGACGCACTGCAGCGAATCCAGGTCATGCATATCCAATGCCTTGCTCTGGTAAAGCAAACAATACCGCCCGGCCAATCCATGCGACCGCAATTGCCTCTGGAAATTCCTGATCTTTGACTGATCTGCCAGGACATTGTCCGTGCCCGGCAAGAGCTCCAGCCAGATCGCATCGAGCTTCAGTCGCCGCAGCCCGAGCATCCATTGGAGCGGCACGGAAAAATTTCCGCCGCCTTCGCGATACTTCGCCGCAAACGCGCAACCGAGGAAGATCGTCACGCGAGCAGAATCGTCATTCTGCTCGCGTGCTCAAGACGAAGCTTAACAATCTTAGAAGATCTTGCCGTGTGGCAGATGGGGTTGGCCGTGGTTTTGGTGGCCCTGGCACAGATCGGCATTCGGTATCGGAATGATCGAGTTGAGGAACTGCGGCTGCTGACGCACATTCAATGCCTGCTCAAGAGCGAAGCCGAATCCAATTAACTGCGGTTCATGCAAGAACGTGCTGTACATGAGCATTCCAGCCGGCCTTCCACTATCGCGAATGCCAACTGGAAGCGACAGGTTTGGATAACCGGACACAGCAGGTCCGGTCGAGTTCGTTAGATGCGGCGCGACGATCGCATCGACACCCGAGTTGATTACGTCGTCAATCCCCGACCGGGCGGCAGTGCGGGCATGCGTTCGCGCGGCGATGTAGGTGGGATCATTCGGATACCCCGGGAACATTTCCGAGGCCAGGAAGACTTCCTGCCCGTAGTAAGGCATTTCTTGAACACAATTCGCATTATTGAAGGCAATGAGATCCGCCAATGTGCGCATGTTTGTGTGCGTAAGCGTCGCGAGGTAGTCCGCGATTTCTGCTCTGAACTCATACATCAGCGCAGTGTTTTCATCTCCGTTGTAAGCGAATACGTCCCCGGTATCCACGTCAACGACAGTCGCACCGAGGCTCTGCATCACGCTTAATGCATTCTCCGCAAATGCGACGGTCAGTTCGTCGCCCGGAATCCCGCTGCCGTAATAGCTATAATCGAAAAAGCGCACGTCGCGTCCGATCACCGCGCCTTGGAGTGCATTCGGATCGAGAAATTGCGTGTAATCGCTGGGAAGTTGATGTCCCAGTACTTCGCCCCACGGCGACTGCAACACCCCGAGCAAAATCGCAACATCGCTAACGCTGCGAGCCATCGGCCCAGCTGTGTCCTGCTCGTGCGCGATTGGAACGATTCCGTCCTGTGAAACAAGGCCTAGCGTCGGCTTCAACCCGACGATGTTCTCAACAGCAGATGGACCAGTGATCGATCCATCGGTCTCCGTGCCGACCGCCGCAGCGCATAGATTCGCCGCTGTGCCATTACCCGAACCAGCACTCGATCCCCATGACGTGTAGCTCAAGTCGTAAGCATTCTTCGTGTCGCCACCGCGTGCGCTCCAACCGAGCGCCAGCGGATAAATAGGAATGCTGCTGCGGAAGTTTGCCCATTCGCCGAGGTTCGATTTGCCAAGAATTATCGCGCCCGCTGCGCGCAATTGTTGAATGATCACCGCATCGCCCGGCACATGGCTGCCGTAAAGAGCGAGTGAGCCCGCGGTGGTCTGCATTTGGTCGTCAGTCGCGATGTTGTCCTTCACCAGAAGTGGGATCCCATGAAGTGGTCCGCGCACATGCCCTGAGCGGCGTTCGGCATCGAGCTGAGTGGCGATCGCCATCGCATTCGGATTCAACTCGATCACTGAATGAATAAGCGGATTCAGCGATTGGAGACGACTAATGTAACCCTGCGTCAGGTCTTTGCTCGTCAGTTGGCCAGACGCCATTGCGGCCTGAAGTTCGAGGATACTTTTTTCGACGAAATCAAAACCGCCGTGGCCCGCTGAAGCTGACTGTTGCAAAAGCGACGTAATTCCTCCGCTCAAAAGCGCTGCGCTGCTGAGGGCAGTTGTGCCGAGAAATTTTCGGCGAGTTATGATGTGGTCGAGGTTAAGACGATTCGAGCTCTTTCTGGTCATAATGGTTTCTCCGGTTGCGCTGTTTCGCGAATGAACAGACGTGATTTGATTTTGGTGACCTGCCTCCGGAAGACTCCGGTTTGGTCAGTTTGAACTGCAGGACGGATGCTGTTCGCGATACCTCCATAATCCCTGCGTCACCTTAATCGATCCTAATCTTCAAAGCGGTCGTATTTTTTTTCCAGCATTATTTGACCGTTCGATCGTTGCTCCGCAAATTAACCGACTCGGGCGCCCGTAGCTCAACTGGATAGAGCATCTGACTACGGATCAGAAGGTTAGTGGTTCGAATCCTCTCGGGCGCGCTTTTCGCGTCCCAGTTCCTGCTCGTGATCTTGATTCAAACGGGTCACTGAAAGTACGGCCGGACTTGCGCGTATTTCTTTTCGCCAATGCCGCTCACGCGCTTCAGATCATCAGCGTTCCGGAACGGTCGCGCAGCGATAATCCGCGCCGCCATCACGTATCCAATCCCGGGCACAGTTGTTAGCTCTTTTTCTGTCGCAGTGTTGATGTCGATGTTCCCAAGCGGAACCCTTTCCTTTGCGTGCGATCTAGTCGTCTCGACTGGACTGCTGCGCGTAATCGACTCGGCTGGTTTCGCAACCGGAGAAAAAACGGCAGACGAGTCCGCAGGTGCCGAGCGCGACCGAGTCTTTCCATCTGCAATAAAAGAACTGAAAGCCGATGGCGTTTGTGCATGCGCGTTCAATCGCCCCGCCTCGAAGCCCCAAGCTCCAATTTTGTCTCGTTTCGCTTCGTCCTCGAATTGCTGAAGCTTTTCGACTTCGATTCGCGAACTCGTTAGTCCAGGCGGCGCGGCTTTGAAGCCATAAGATCGAGCTAGCCCATTGCGTACCAGCTGCTCGCCCAAATCGCCTTCTTTGGTCTCAACGAAGGCGTAAAAACGTTCCAATCTGCTCTGACCCATCGCATCGGACATATGCGTCAATACAGTGAACGGTTGGGAAAGTTTCTCCTGAGTAAAATCTTTCGCGGCCCGACCTACTTCTATGGCCTGCGGCACCGTAATACTAAAATATTTGGCCTGTTCAACGAGCCGTCGGGGCGTCATTTCGTCCGTTTCGGGCGCGTCAACGAAATAAAGACGAAACAGGTATTCCTTCTCGTCGGCAATCACATGAAAGCTGTCGCCGTCATTCGCCGGATTCGGGATGAGTCGGCAATCCTTCAACACAATCCAATCTTTTGATTGATCCCGTGCGCGAAGATCGACAGTCGCGCTCGAAAGAACAACAACCGCAATGAGGGCGCTTATGCCGACTCGCGAGAAAATCGAACAGGGAAGAATCAAACGGCCACCTCGCCTCACACTTTGAATAAGTAGCCGCGCTCTCTCAAGCGATTTTGAGCCGCGCCAAATGTGTCGCGTACGCGGCGACCAGTGCGCCTAACACGCTGCCGGCAATCACGTCGCTAACAAAGTGATAATTCGTCGCCACGAGACTAACGAGCATCGGTGCAAAAAGAACGATCGCTACGACGCGACTGCCTGGCATGGCCATCATCCATACACCCGCGAATCCGAAGATTCTGCAAGCATGACCTGATGGAAAGCTGCCTATGTCGTCGCCGCGTTGAAACGGATGGAAACCGTACGTGCCGGTTCCGATGAGCGATGGATTGTCATGCGTCCAGGTCTCCGGCCAGTAACGACCGAAAACATCGCCTAACGAGATCCGGACATCGTCGGCAACGATCAAGCTGATACAAGCGACGAGCAGCACCTTCTGCCAACGGAGAAATGGTCCCCACGCCCGTCGAACAATCAAGATCGTCAACACCAGAGCCGACCAGTTCTGCACTTCCGGCGGCGGGTAAGTGAGCCAACGAAAGACTTCGATCGTGTTGATGTGATGGTTATGAACAAAGAACGCCACGCTGCGATCGACCCAGAAGTAACAGATCACGACTGCAAAAATGCACGAACCCGTTACGATCAAGCTGAGGCGCAGCAGATTGCGATACTCCTCGTTCCTCGTCATTCTGGCGGCACTTCGAATTGGCTCATCAGTTTGAACGTCTCGTAGCGCTTTGTGATTTCCTCTATCGAGAGATTGCGCAAACGCTCCAGACTGAATGCTTCCACGCAGAAACTGGCCAGTACGCTTCCGTAGATCATTGCCTTGCGCAGATCGTTGAAGTGCACCGTTTTTACCGTGCCCGCGAGATAGCCGGCCATGCCGCCGGCGAACGTATCCCCTGCCCCGGTCGGATCGTGTATGTCTTCGAGTGGGTATGCGCCACAACTGAAGAAGCGATCGCCTTCGCCAAAGAGCAAAGCGCCGTGCTCACCTTTTTTAATGGCAACGTGCGCGGGCCCCATTTGCTGAATACACCGCCCGGCCTTGATGAGGCTCGTTTCCTTTGTCATTTCGCGCGCTTCGCTGTCGTTCAGGATCAAAAGATCAACGCGCCGAAGGAGCGCATCGAGATCGCTTCTGGCTGTCTCGATCCAAAGGTCCATGGTGTCGGCGACAACGAAACGCGGACGCTCCATTTGCTCGAGCACATGCGTTTGCAGTGATGGCGCGATATTCGCCAGCAAAACGAAATCGGTCTGCCGATAGGTCTCCGGCAACTCCGGCTTGAAATCTTTGAACACATTGAGATCGATGGAACGCGTCTGGCGCGTGTTCAGGTCCCACGAATATTCGCCCGACCAGCGGAACGTTTTTCCATTCACTCGTTGCACGCCTTCAGTATCAATCTTGCGCGATCTCCAGAAATCGAATTCCGATTTCGGAAAATCATTGCCGACGATGCCCACGAGCCGAACCGGCGAAAAGAAACTTGCCGCGAGTGCGGCGTACGAAGCCGAGCCGCCTAACAATTCCGAGTGTTCCTCCACCGGCGTCTTAACCGTGTCGATTGCAATGGATCCAACAATGAGGACAGACATCCGAAGAAAGTTAAATGGTTAAAAAGGTTACACGTTACACCGCGCGTTCACGCCAGCATATCTGTGGCGCAGCGCGCGTAATCAACAATGTTGTGCGCCTTGAGTAACGCTGAAACCATCACAACGCGCTTTGCACCGGCGTCAATCACGCTCTGTAGATTGTCAACGTTGATGCCGCCGATGCAGAAAATCGGCAGATTCACTTCTGCGTGAACGCGTCTGATGTCTTCAAGACCAATCGGCGCGTAATCAGGTTTTGTCGGAGTCGCGAAGATCGGGCCGAATCCGATGTAGTCCGCACCGTCGTCTTGGGCGGCGCGCGCTTGCTCCAGGCTGTGCGTGGATTTTCCGGTCAAAATGTCGCGGGCTGCTTTCTGTCGCACGATCTCGATCGGGTCATCATCCTGGCCGATGTGCACTCCTTCGACCGGCACGCGCCGCGCGATTTCAGCGTGATCGTTCACGATCAGCGGCGTGGAAGATTTTACAGTCAATTCATGTAACTCCGCTGCGAGATCCACAAGTTCGCCGATTGATTTGTTTTTTCCGCGCAACTGAATCAGATCGACAGCGCCCTCGATCATTTGCTCCACAATGCGAGGAGCATCGCCTCGTTCCACGTAGCCGAGATCAATAATCCCGTAGAGACGACAATCATGTAGTGGCCTCATCTGCTCAAGGAGCGACGGCTTCCCAGCCGTCGCGTTTCTCCTCGACGGCTCGAAAGCCGTCGTTCCTTGGTGACTTCACTCATGCAAACGAAGCGGCCGCGTGCTCAGGTTGAGCTTGCCTGCTGAAATGAGACGGTCGATCAAGCCAGTATCGTATTTTCCGTCGCGGAATTCGCCGTTCCGCATCATGGCGGCATGAAACGGCACTGTCGTTTTGATTCCAGTGATGTAGTACTCGTCCAGAGCGCGTCGCATTCGATCGATCGCATTGATCCGTGTGGAACCAATCGTAATTATTTTCGCGATTAGCGAATCGTAATATGGCGGCACAATGTAGCCGGTATAAACGTGCGAATCGATGCGAACGCCGCGGCCACCTGGCGCATAATAAAAATCGATCCGGCCCGGGGTTGCCTGGAAGTTGTTGGCCGCATCCTCGGCATTGATACGGCATTCGATCGCGTGCAACCGCGGTTCTGCGCGCGCGACGTGCGGCGAAAGTGGCTGGCCCGCGGCAATGCGGATCTGTTCCTTGACGAGGTCGCATCCATAAACTTCCTCTGTCACCGTGTGCTCCACCTGGATGCGTGTGTTCATTTCCATGAAGTAAAAGCGCCTGTCCTGATCGACCAGAAATTCAATCGTTCCCGCGTTCTCGTACCCGACTGACTTGGCCAATTTCACGGCAGCATTGCCCATTTTCTTGCGAAGACTTGGCGTCATCACCGCCGACGGGCATTCTTCAATCACTTTTTGGTTACGCCGCTGAATTGAGCAATCGCGTTCGCCAAGATGGACGACGCGGCCGTGGCTATCGGCCATGATTTGAAATTCAATGTGGCGCGGATTGAGGATGAGCTTCTCCAAATACACCTGATCGTCTCCAAATGCTTTCTGCGCCTCATGACGCGCGCTGTGGAAAGCGGACTTAAGGCTTGGCTCGTTATGCGCAGCGCGCATTCCGCGGCCGCCGCCGCCGGCGGCCGCTTTGATCATCACCGGGTAGCCAAGCTTCTTTGCGATTTTGATCGCCTCATCCTCTGTCGCTACGATTCCATCGCTGCCGGGCGTTACCGGCACACCGGCTTTGCGCGCAGCCGCACGAGCAGCGTTTTTGTCGCCCATCGATTGCATCGCACGCGAGGAGGGGCCGATGAACTTGATGTTGCAGCTTTCGCAGACCTCCACGAAATGCGGGTTCTCAGCGAGGAACCCGTAGCCGGGATGAATCGCGTCAACGTCGCCGATCTCGGCCGCGCTCATGATCCGATCGATTTTCAAATAACTCTCTAGGCTGGGCGCCGCACCGATGCAGATCGCTTCATCGGCGAGTTGGACGTGCAGCGAATCGACGTCTGCTTCTGAATAGACTGCGAGGGTGCGAATGCCGAGTTCGTTACAGGCGCGAATTACCCGCAGCGCGATCTCTCCGCGATTGGCAATGAGAACTTTCTGGAACATGTGGGACGCGCGATTCGGCGCGCCCGGCGGTCGCGCCCTGGTGTGTTTCTATTAACGCACTCTGAAGAGCGCCTGGCCAAATTGGACCGGCTTACCGTTGTCAGCGAGCACTTCGGCGATAACGCCGCTGGTTTCGGCCTTAATCTCGTTCATCACTTTCATCGCTTCGATGATGCAAACGACGGTGTCTTCGGTGACGGGTTTCCCGACTTCAACAAAAGAGGGCGCGTCGGGCGATGCAGCGCGGTAAAATGTACCCACCATGGGCGAAACGATCTCTTTCATCGGAACGCTTTCGATCGCTTTCGCGGCAGTCGGCGGTTCAGCTCCCGCGACCGCGCCTTTGGCTGGACCGCCGGCCGCAGCCGGTGCAGCTGTCGGCGCTTGCGAAAGGGAAGCCCCTCTCTGCAGCTTCAGACGGAAGCCCTCCTTTTCGATCTCGAACACGGAGAGATCGTGCTTTTTCATCAGATCGATGATCGCTTTGATTTCTTTGATATCTTTCGGATCCAAGGCCAGCTCCTGGTTAAGGCTGAGGCGTTTTAGGTAAAGCAGTTTTGTTAGCCAGGTCAAGCACGGGAATCGAGTGTTCGATCACTGATAGATCGAGGAATCGCCTTTGAACTCAGGCACATTCCCTCTTCCATTACTCCATTACTCCACTTCCCCACTTCGAAATCGTAGATGAAACCGAGGACTATGTCGTCGTCGATAAGCCGCCGTTTCTTCTCATTCATCCCACTAAGCCAAACGGCGCACCCACGTTGTGGAAGCAATTACGCGAGTTGCTCGCGTTCGAGATCGCAAGCGGCGGACAGGTTTCAATCGTGAATAGACTCGATCGCGAAACGAGCGGCCTCGTGCTGGTTGCAAAAACCGCCGCGGCCGCGCGCCACTTTGGGCTCTTGATGCAACGACACTCATTGCACAAAGAATATCTCGCGATCATTTGGGGCTGGCCTGAATGGGAACACAAACTCATCGACGCTCCGTTAGATCGTCAGAGCAAACACCAACATTCTGTGATCTGGCTTAAACAAATGATTCACGTTGCGGGCGCACCGGCACAGACGGAATTTTTTGTTGAGCGGCGGTTCAGAAGATCGACGTCGTCCGGCGATCGGTTCAGCGTCATTCGCGCGATTCCGCGCACCGGACGCACTCATCAGATTCGGGTACATCTCGCCTCAATCGGGCACCCGATCGTTGGCGATAAAATTTACGGGCCAGACGAGCGGTTGTACCTGCGTTTCATCGAAACTGGATGGACTCATGAGCTCGGTCAGAAACTTCTGTTGCCACGACATGCTTTGCACTCGGCGAAACTAGCCACCGAGGACCACCGAGAATGGACCGGCGCGCTCCCTCGGGATCTTGCCGAATTCTGTAGCGGCGGTCTCTGAGCGACAGCTCCAAGGAGCGACGGTCCCTAGTCCGCCGCTGGGCGATCTGGAGACCCCCCTTCCTCGACTTCGGCGCAAAGGAACCGCGGCCAGCGGAAATTGCAATCTGATCAAGGGTTCCTATCGTAGCGCGCGAATGAAATACGCTCGCGCATGCGCTGTCTTGTTGTTTCTCAGCGTCTGCTTCCGGCTCTTCGGCGGCACGCCGGAAACCCAGGTTGAATCCGTTCGCAGCGACTTTAATCCCCAGAGATTCGAATTCGCGATTGAGTCCGGCTATTTGTTAGGCGCGATTAACGCCCCTGCGGGGTACGAAATCGGAGCTGAATTTCTGACCGGCCGGATTCGTTGGGGCGTGGTGGACAGCGATACGTGGCTGCGCGGTTACAATCAATTTTACGTGAACGCGATGGCAGAGCCGATTTTTCGCGGAATTGAGAACTACTATTTCGGATTTAATCTCGGCTTTCGCTACAATTTCGTGCCAAGGGGCAGCCGGTTCGTTCCGTACTTTTCCGGCGGAGTAGGCGGAGGGTGGATCGACAGCCACGCGAATATTCCCGGCGCCCAGGGCCAGGATTTCACGTTCAACATTTTATCGTCGGCGGGCATTTCCTACATGGTGAATGATCACTGGAAACTGGATGTCGGCGCGCTTTACCAGCATCTGTCCAACGGCGGACAAACCGATCCTAATCCCAGCCTTAACCTGTTCGGCCCGCAGGTAGGCGTCACGTACTCATTTTAACACGCCTTTGTCATGTTGATCGGAGCGAAACATCTCTGGACAGTGCTGGGGCACGGGAACAGACAAATGATCAGAGATTATTCGCTTCGCTCAGAATCACAGCGCGTGGAGGGTTGCCCATGAGCGCACCGAACGAAAACGTCCTCGTGATCCGACGGGAACTCTTCGACCGGCTTGGCAGTTTTCACGGGCTCAACTTCGAGCCGCAAAAATATCTCGATGTGTTCCTCTCGCGTGGAAACAATTTCTTTCTTTCCCGGACGGAAGCTGAGATCAATCCTGCATACAAACAAATCATTCCTTACGCGCTCATCGCGTTTCAGAACAAAATCGCTTACTACGTCCGCGGAAAAAAAGCCGGCGAACAGCGCCTGGTCGCGAAAGGCTCAATCGGGATCGGCGGTCACATGAATGAGACCGACGAATCTCTCTTTGCCATGGATGAGCAGGCGTATCGTGCGGGCGTGGAACGCGAAGTAAACGAAGAAATCAAGATCGATGCTTCGTTCGAAGATCGAATCGTTGCGCTTCTAAACGATGACAACACCGAGGTTGGGCGCGTGCATCTTGGCGTCGTTCACGTATTCAAACTGGCCGAGCCGAAGGTGGAAAAACGCGAAGCGATGATCACCGGCCTGACATTTCTTGCGAAGGACGAATTGTTCGCGCGCCGCGAAACGATGGAGACGTGGTCGCAGATTTGTCTGGATTCGCTCGACCGCCTGTTGCTGTAGCCGCTTCCCCCTGTGGGAGGGACAGTGCTGACTTCTTTCAGCCTCCAGCTCCGGGTGCAGCTGTAGACGCGGGTGGAGATTCCGGTGCCGGAGCACCTGGAGATTCAGGTGAAGCTTGCGGTGCAGTCGCCGCTGGAGGTGGAGCTGCAGGCGGAGGAGCAGGTGCAGGCTGCTCTCTCTGCGGGAGGAATGCGATCTCGTCAATCTGCCAACGCCCGACCGGGTGCGAGATGGTGAGGTCCATATCGGCGTATCTCGCTGGATAATATATCCGCGAATGGAAAGACCCGTGGGGCTCAAAGAATTGTGAATTAAATTCAATCTTACCCTGAACGTCGACTGGGCGAACTGGCGCCCCGAGCTTCACGATCTCGCTCATAAACTCCTGTTGCGCCGAAGCCGGAAAATTCATGCGCGCCTGCGGGCTGAGCCGCGAATTGAAGAAATTGATATCGTGCTGGACCGCAATTTTCTGGGTCGCGTCCTTGGCAAACGCTGTTCCTTCGCTGGCCGCATTCTCTTTGTTGGAATTAAGCCACCACCACGCGCCACCAAGCAACGCCAGCACAATGATAAGCAGAACAACGACCTGCCCGGATGATTTCCGTTTAGAACTTAATTTGAATTGTTTCATCTTCGTTTAATAACCGAACCCCATGCTCTTGATTACTTCGCCATTACGGATGAGCACAGAATGTTTTTGCTTGCCTGTATAAGAGCCGAAACGATTTCG
>JBARAJ010000225.1:0-3724 GCA_049791915.1 Candidatus Udaeobacter sp. | reverse complement strand
GTTCAACAGTTGGCTTGCCGCGAAGCTGGGCGGTAAGAAAGAAGCGACGGAGTTCTTTGAGCGGCGCTTTCGTGACGAGTACCGGTCCGCATTCACGGCATGGATGAGCACGGACCCATTCAACAACGCGCAAGCGCCTCCGGGCCCGATCTTCATGCCCGAGTATCACAACGCCAAGCATGAGCAATTCCTGGGTTTGAATAAACAAGCCGCAGATGTGGCGGATGAAGGCGCAAAATCCGGAGAGACTGGAGACAAGTACGTGCGCATCACGGTTCTCCTGGCTACCGTGCTTTTAATTACGGCCATTGGGCAGCGCTTTCGTTTCAAGTTCGTTCGCGTCGTTTTCATGATTCTTGCCTTCCTGTTGCTCTGCCTGCCGCTTTGGCAATTGCTTGTGCTGCCCCGCATCTGACTGGGACTGTGAGTGTGGCCTATTTGATCAGCGCCAAAGGCGCCGCCTCATGCTAGCCTGCGGCATCCTCGGTGGGATCCTAGGAGGTCGATGCTGAGCGCTCCTCTGCCTCGCCCCGCTAACGGGGAGAGGATTGAGGTGAGGGGTATTCGTAAACGGCTTTTCGGAAGACGAATTAATATTTAGAATCAATCGTAGTGGATCGCGCTCGATTGATGCGAAAGAAGGCGACGGAACCTGAACGTATTCGATAGCGTCTTGCCAGCAATCTGGTCCGTACTCGGGGAACGACAGAAAACAAACCCTCACCTTCATCCTCTCCCTTTAGGAAAGGGAGAGGCGAAGTCTAACGCACGTTTGGAAAACGACACACTGAGCTCCCCCGCGCTTTCAGCGCCGACGTTGTTTTGGGTTCCACAAATCCTGGGGCGATGCCCCAGGCTAGCCACGGCGAATCCGTCCTGTGGCGGACTAGCGCGAGACAGCGCCTTTGGCGCTAAACGGATACGCAGTTGCTTCGGTTCCGAAAGATTTTGGAATCGCGCCGCGTCACATTCTTGTGGATAAGTGGACAACGTTGTAGGGCGAGGTAGTACGACCAAGGTCCAATACCCGTAAACGCCCGCGAGTCGCACAATTTGCCTTCTCTGGGCACTGTCTCGCGCAAGCCAAAGGGCGAATCGGTTGGTCTGCGCGGTTACGAGTGGCCGGCGAAACCGACAGATCAAATCATCAACGAACAACAGAAAACTTGGAAAAAACACAAGCATGAAACGAACACGAACCTCATTCAACACGATCAGCGTCATCGCTCTCTTAGCGTTGACGGTCGGTTGCTCCACAACAAGCAGCACTCAGAACAAAGAGAGCATGCTGGTGGCTTCCGGCTTTAAGGTGATCACCCCCAAGACGGCTGCGCAGCAACAAAAGCTCCAACAGCTTCCGCCAGGCCATGTGGCCATGGTCAACAAAAACGGGAGAACCTACTACATTTTCCCGGACGCGGCACATAACCAGGCCTATGTCGGTGGACCGCACGAGTACCAGGCTTACCAACAACTGCGCGCCGCAAATAACATTGCGCAGGAGAATATGGAGACCGCTGAAATGTACCAGGACTCAGCCATGCAGTGGGGCGCTTGGGGCGGGTGGGGCATGGGCTGGGGACCGATGGGAATGGGAGTAGGGGTCGGGCGGTTTAGATGAGCAAGATTGCTTAAATTTCATGAGTCACCATTTAATTCAACTATCGCTCCACACACGCAAAACCAGATAACAACAATAAACAAAAATGAAACTAAACTTAAGTTATAACAAGTTGTGGCTGTTTATAGCCGCGGTTGCGCTTTTCGGCGCGGTCGTTCCGGCCCAGGCGCAAGACAAGAAACCCAACATCCTCGTCATCATGGGCGATGACGTCGGTTGGTTCAACATTGGCGCCTATCATCAGGGCATCATGTCCGGCAAGACGCCAAACATCGACAGGATCGCCAAGGAAGGCATGCGCTTCACCGACTATTACGCAGAGGCAAGCTGCACGGCGGGTCGCGCGAACTTCATCACCGGCGAGCTGCCCATCCGTACAGGTCTCACGACCGTCGGCCAGGCGGGAGCTGATGTCGGCATTCCGGCTGAAGCCTGCACCATCGCCACCGCGCTCAAAGCACAAGGCTACGCCACCGGGCAGTTCGGCAAGAACCACCTCGGCGATTTGAACAAGTTCCTGCCGACAGTGCATGGGTTCGACGAGTTCTTCGGCTACCTGTACCACCTCGACGCGATGTCGGACCCGTACTGGTATTCGTTCCCGAACGACGAAAAGTTCTACAATAACTATGGCCCGCGGAGCCTGGTGCATTGCTGGGCTACAGACACGGATGACGCCACCATGGAGCCGCGTTGGGGCAAGGTGGGCAAACAGAAGGTCGTGAATGAAGGTCCGCTGCCGCCGTTTCCGGACATGTCCAACGTGCCCAACATGCACGACATCCCGTTCCTGAAAGCGAAGTACGACATGACCTCCTTCGACCCGGTGCTTGTCAAAGCTTCGTGCGACTTCATGGACAAGGCCAAGCAAGCGGGCAAGCCGTTCTTCGTCTGGCATAACACCACGCGCATGCACGTCTGGACCTTCCTCTCCAAGAAGTACAACGCGATGCAGGACAGCGAAACCAATTACGGTCTGGAAGAGGCCGGTATGGCTGACATGGATGACAACATTGGCACGTTGCTGAAGCACTTGGACGACATGGGCGAGGCAGACAACACGATCGTCGTCTTCACCACTGATAACGGGGCGGAAGTCTTCACCTGGCCTGATGGCGGTATGACGCCGTTCAAAAACACCAAAGGTACTGTCGGCGACGGCGGCTTCCGTGTGCCGTGCGTTATTCGCTGGCCGGGCCACATCAAGCCGGGCACAGTCGAGAACGGCATCTTCTCTGGCCTAGATTGGTTTCCGACCTTCATGGCGGCCGCTGGAAACGCGGACATCACTAGCCAGTTGCTCAAAGGCGTGAAGCTCGGCGACCGCAGCTACAAGAACCACCTGGACGGCTACAACCAGATGGATCTCCTGGAAGGCAAAGGACCTTCCGCGCGTCACGAACTATTCTACTTCGGCGGACCTCACCTCGGCGCCGTGCGCCTTGATAACTTCAAGTTCACGTTCTTCGAGCAGCCCTGGGGCTGGCCGGGAGAAAAGGTCACGACGGATATGCCTGTCATGGTCAATATCCGGCAGGATCCATTCGAGCGGACGCCATCTATCCGCGGCGAGTCCCCGAACAACAGCGCCTTCGGCTACGGGAACGATTTCTATGCCCGGGAGTTTTGGCGCTTCGTTCTGGTGCAGCAATATGTCGCGAAGCTTGCGGAGACGGCGATCAACTACCCTCCGATGCAGGCGCCGGCATCGTTCAACCTCAATGCGGTGAAAGAGAAAATCCAGGACGCGATCAAGGAACACGAAGGCCAATAGTCGAAAGCATCCTCACCATTCTTTGAAATGCAGGCGACTCCCAAGGGCCGCCTGCTTCCGCTTGGTAAATAGACATAGCAAGTGCGATGCGGAAAGAATCATGAGAACAGAAAGAGCGATGTTATGGCAGGACCCACTCGTGCCGTTGCGCTTTCCGAAACTTTTTCGATCTGCGCTCCGATCCGTTCGAGACGCCCGACCATGAGAGCATTGATTACGGGCGGTGGGGTCGATCACGCCTTCGTCCTGGTGCCAGCGCAGCAATACGTAGGGCAATTCCTCGCGTCGTTCAAGGAATTCCCGCCTAGCCAGAAGCCCGGCAGTTTTTC
>JBARAJ010000224.1:0-13065 GCA_049791915.1 Candidatus Udaeobacter sp. | reverse complement strand
GCTGATTTTGAATAACCTTCGTCGCGAGACCAACACTTGATGTTTCTATAAACCGGCCTGCTCGTTGATCTGACGCCAGAAGCGCTTCAACTTCACGCCGCAAAACCGCGTCGCCTTCGCAAGCTGTATCCAGGAATGCGCTCACCTGGTCCGGCTCTCGTTCCAGCGCGGCAAGGAAGATTTCCTCAATAGTTTGGAACCGCGCCGGATTCATAGACGGGAAAATGACGAAATCCGAATGTCGAATGTCGAAAGAATAATGAAGCCCAAATGACCAAGCCATCTCGCCTTGTGGGCTCTGGATAGTCGCATCGCGGTTTGTCCTTCTACTTGTTTCTCCAAATTTTGGAGAAGATCAGATGCAGTTCTTTTGCTTCAAGCCAGAGCGTTCGAGCTTGCGGTTTCAATTTCGGCACCGCCCGAACAATCATCCGAAGAAAATGCTTAGTTTCGCGCGCTTCCTTCCGGCAAGTTCCGATGCTTTTCAGAAAGTCCTTTTTGGAAACTCCGTCGTCGGCTTCACCGTAGTTAGCGCCAACACTAGTGGCGGCTCCAACGAGCTGACTTATGATTCGAGTGGTTACCGGATTCAGTGGAGTTGTCTTCGCAAAATCGATAATTGCTTCGCCAAATCGGGCCGTTCGTTCTTCCAAATCGTAAACGCGTTTTGCCTCTGGTTCTTCGCGGACAAGTCCGGCGCCATCATCCCAAAACAAATCTTCGGAGCGCGCAGCCCGCATTTCCGATTTCGTCATTCCTTCGTCATTCGTCATTCGAGCTTCGTCATTTTTTTCAGCCCGCGTTCTGCAATTGTGTGTACAGCCATGCCTTTGCAAATCTCCAGTCGCGTCTCACTGTCACAGGCGAAATCTTAAGCACTTCTGCCATCTCGTCGTAGTTGAGACCGCCAAAATATTTCAGCTCGACGACTTGAGCTTTTCTGGAGTCGAGCGTGGCCAGCGTTTCCAGTGCCTCGTGCAGATCGACGATCTGCTTTGATTCCTCCGGTGAAACCAGCGCTGCCTCGTCCAATTCTATTTTGACTGCGCCGCCGCCGCGCTTTTCCGCTCGCTGACTCCTGGCGTAGCTAACCAGGATTTGACGCATCGCGCGGGCGGCCACAGCAAAGAAGTGGGCACGGTTCTGCCAGCGCAGATTGGTTTGGTCGGCCAGACGCAGATAAGCCTCGCTAACGAGCGCCGTCGTTTGCAGTGTGTGATCCGTGCGCTCCGCGCCCATCTGACGATGCGCAAGGCGTCGGAGTTCCTCATACACGAGCGGAGTTAATTCCGCGAGAACAGCATCGTCCCCTTCACTCCATCGCGTGAGGAGCTCCGTCACTTTTTGCTGAGAAGCCGAGGGCGTGTCCATGACCGGATTTCATAGCCTACCAAGCTTGAAAAGGCTCTGCACGCCGAAAGCATTTCCGAAAAAAATCTCAATTCCAGATGATCACTTTGATCGCTCTTTCGCGCCTTATCCCAATGAAAGGAAACTACAGAATCAGGAAAAAACATGGACAAGACATTAGTCGAGGAGACGGCGCGCGCCTCTCGTTTCCCGTACAGACCAGTCAACCTGAATTAGAAAGCAGAGCTATGAAGAACAAACTAACGGAAACGAAATCGAGATGTGGCCTTGGTCTCACACGTCATTTAATAAGCGGGTTACTCTGTTTAGCAGCTATCAGTCTAATCTGCGCGCGCGCGTCGGCGCAGAATCTGTTTGTCTCGGATTTCGACTTTCAGGGCAACTACGGCATCATCAATGAGTTCACTCCAAACAGAGTGCGAAGCACTTTTGCCTCCGGATTGAATGACCCTGCTGGCCTGGCCTTTGACCAGGCGGGTAATCTGTTTGTGGCGGAGGCGGGGAGCGGCGCCATCTATAAATTTACTCCGGCTGGAGTGCGAACCGTTTTTGCCTCCGGGCTACCGCTACCTGACCTAGTTGGTCTGGCTTTTGACAGCGAGGGCAACCTGTTTGTGGCTGCTCAGGTCAACATCTATAAATTTACTCCGACTGGAGCCCGAACCACCTTTGCCACTGTGCAAAAGGGTGCAAACGGTCTAGCCTTTGATCGGGCAGGCAACCTGTTTGTGGCTGCTGGAGTTTTCGCATTCTTAACTCCTAACACAGGATTGGTCTATAAATTTACTCCGACGGGCGTACGAACCACCTTTGCCTCCGGTTTGAATTATCCATTTGCTCTGGCCTTCGACAGCCGGGGCAATCTGTTCGTGGCGGATGGCGGCTACGACGGATTCGACATTCCTGTCCTTGGCGCCGCCCTTTATAAGTTTACTCCATCCGGGCTACGAAGCACTGTCGCCTCAGAAAACGATCAAGTTTCAGTAATTCCATATGGCCTGGCTATTGACAGCGCGGACAATCTATTTGTCGCCGATCAGGTCAGCGGCAACATTCTTAAGTTTACTCCTGGTGGAGTGCGAAGCGTCTTTGCCCCGGGCGGCGATGAATACGGCCTCGCCTTCGGGAAGCCAAGCGATCGTCCGCCAACTGATTTTAACAACGACGGAAAGCCGGATTATCTTCTCTACAATCCCAGCACGGGGCACACGGCGATATGGTATCTTAACAACAACGTTCGCATCGCTTCCGCGTCCGGTCCGACGCTTCCAGCAAGCTGGCGAGTGGCCGGTGTAGCAGATTTTAATCGCGACAGCCATCCAGATTACCTGCTATTCAACCCAACGACACGCGCCACAGTGATTTGGTATATGAACAACAACGTTCATATCTCAGGCAACCATGGTCCGACTCTTCCTGCAGGCTGGAGCGTGGTAGCGGTTGCGGATTTCAACGGGGATGGACACCCAGATTATCTGCTGTTCAACGAGGCTACGCGCGCCACAGTGATTTGGTACATGAACAACAACGTTCATGTGACAGGTAACCATGGTCCGGCTGTTCCAACGGGCTGGAGCGTGGTGGCGGTTGCGGATTTCAACGGGGATGGACACCCAGATTATCTGCTGTTCAACGAGGCTACACGCGCCACAGTGATTTGGTATATGAACAACAACGTTCATATCTCAGGCAACTATGGTCCGGCTATTCCAACGGGCTGGAGCGTGGTGGGAGCGGCTGATTTCGACGGGAACGGCAGACCCGATTATGTGCTGTACAATCCGAGCACTCACCAGACAACGATCTGGGACATGAATAACAACGTTCGCGTTGGCACAGCCGACGGTCCAACTCTCCCCTCCGGCTGGAACTTGGTTGCGCCTTGAGCGGCCGTTGGCGGCCGTACAAAAAGTTTCGTTCCCCGCTGGTTATAAGCGGGCACGCACCGACCCCCGCCCGCAAAAGGCTTTCCGAAAAAAAATCTGAATTCAGATGATCACTTTGATCGCTGTTTCGCGCCTTACCGAGATGAAAGCCAAACAACGAAACCAAAGAAAGGAACAACCAATGAATCCATTAACTCAGTTTAAAAGAATACTAATTCTACCAATTCTCATCGCACTGGCGCTCGTTTTTACGCGCGCTGTGTCGGCTATTACACTGCCACCGGGTAACACTGTTCAGCAGTGGAACAAGATCGCCGAGGACACCGTCGTGGGCTCGGGCGCATTCCAAGCGGAGGGCTTCATTTACATGGCTTACGTCTCCGCTGCGGTGTATGACGCCACAGTCGCGATCGAGGGGGGCTTCGAGCCGTACGGTCCGCCGATCACAGCGCCAACAGGGGCATCAGTCGATTGCGCAATCATCGAGGCCAGCTACCGCACGCTCCTCTATTACTTCTCGTCATTTCCGAATCTCGTGACAAACCTCAATGACTACTATAACCAGGCGCTCTCGAATTTCGGCGGCTGCACTGCCGATGGCGGGGGGGGCACGCTTGTCGGCCAGACAGCCGCGACGAACATCATCGCCTTACGCACCGGCGATGGGCGGATGATCCCGATTGGAACGACGTCGTCGTTTCCCACGTTGCCGCCAGCCCCGGGAGTGTGGCGACTGACGCCGCCATTCGCGCCGCCGCAGACGCCGTGGGTCGGGAATGTCCGCCCATTCATCGCGCTGAGCCTCGACCAATTCCTTCCTGATTCGCCGCCTTCGCTTCAGAGCTTCGAGTGGGTCGAGGCCTTCAATCAGATTAAGGCTTACGGTGCCTTAATCGGTAGCGTGCGGACAGATGAGCAGACTTTTATCGCGAAGTTTTGGTCGGCGAACGTGGTCCGCAGTTACAATGGGGCTGGCCGCGACATTATCGACGCGCGCGGTCTCGGCCTGCTCGACACAGCGCGGATGGCGGCCATGCTCAACCTCGTCGGTGCCGATGCGTTGATGTCCTGCTTTCACGCCAAGTACCATTACTTGTTCTGGCGGCCGGTCACTGCGATCAACGGATCGCTTGATCCTAGCGCAGTCACAAACGATGGCTTCGGTCCAGTGCCAGGTTATGACGACGGTAACCCAGCAACAGCGGAGCAATCCGGGTGGCGGCCGCTCCTAACCACGCCCAACCACCCAGAATACCCCGCCGCGCACGGCACGATCACGTCGGCGATGGCCGAGATGTTCAGCACATTTCTCGGAACAAACAGAATCAACCTCGATATTCACGGGTTCGACCCGGCCGGACCTGCTGGAAACCTGAACGCGGTGCGGCACTACGACATGCCTAACGATCTTCGTGACGAGATCATCTACGCCCGACTCTGGGCAGGGTTGCATTACCATCCCTCCAGTGTGGCCGGCGTCGTCCTCGGTCGTCAGGTCGCGAAGTTCGACCTCCGCCATGCCTTCCAACCGGTCCAAAGACACCACTGATAGACATCATTTCAAAACTAATACGGAAACGGTCCCAGCGGATATGCTAAGCCGCTGGGACGACGTTTCCAAAATTCGCGATCACGACAGTATAGTAATCTGAAGAAACGATGCAGTTCCACACTTACAGACGCCTACAATACCTCGGGCCTCTGAACCGTAATCGGCGAGCCGTCCGCAATAAATCCAGAGCGGGGAGATTGGCTGAATGTTTCAGTGAATTGCTCGCCGTAGAGAGTTGCAATGTCCGCATTAAGTTCGAACTCACTCGCATTCCAAATTTTCCATCGGGGATGCTCCACGCGATACTCGCTGCAGCCGCCGCGCAACGCGGTGTAACCCCAGTAATGTTCGGTGATAAATTCAGCGTGCGATCCTGCTGGAATAGGTTGCGCCTCGCCACTTGCAGTCATTTTGAGCGATTCCCATTTGTGGCCGCGCCGCCAGGAGTATTCCACCTTCAGATTCTGATCGAGATGTTCGATTTCATGCTTCATCGGGACGGCAATATAATTTTCTCCATAAAACCTCCGCGCTATGAGAGCGATTGCGCGACGCGGGACAAGTTCCCGGATAAAAACCACGCCGCGTCGCCATTTATCCGCCGATTTTCTCTGGACGTAGAAACGCAGATTTATTTCTTCGAAATCGCGGTGCAGCGGAATTGGAAGACCCAGGAGGCGTGTGTCGAGAAATAGAAACCCAACGACACTGAGGAAAGTCTCACCGTTTTCGAAATCGATTTCGGTTTCGGCCGGAACCAGCGGCGTGATCAGCCGAGGATCGACTACATAATTCAGCATCGCCAAATAGCGCCAGTTGGCCGTGAGGAATGGTTGCACGCTTTTTAACCATTAAAGACTGCAAAGGTACATCCGCCGAAAGTCGTCAGAAGCGCAATGAACAAAGCATGAAGGACGCGCACGCGGAATCCGAGGTTACTTTTGCCCGAGCTTTTCAGGAGTTGTCGTTGTCGATTTTGCGAAGCCCGTCCCGCAATTGTCATTCTGATCCCGCAGTCGCGGGAGAAGAATCTCTGGCCATTTCTCCCATCGGTCTCCGTAACGACTAATCAGAGATGTTTCGCTTCGCTCAACATGACAGTGCCCGCCGGAAGATCAGTTTCGTTATTGCAGCAATCTTTCCAAAGACGGACTTGGTTGCGTGCCAAGCGCGGTCGCGCGGGCGTAATGTTCTTTGGCAAGTTCCCTTGATGAAGGTTGCGCCGTGATGAGAATGACCGCGAGATTAAAATGCGCGTCCGCGTAATTCGGATCTTCCGCGATGGCTTGAAGCATCTCCTTTTCTGCCTCCTGCTGCCGGCCTTTTTGGCTCGCAGTAATACCGAGGTAATTGTGCGCGGTGGCGCTGTTTGGATTGAGCTCGATTGCTTTTGTTAATTCCTTCAGGGCATCGTCGAACTTCGACTGGCGATAATGAACAATGCCGAGCGTGGTGAGCACAAAATCGTCATTCGGCGCAAGGGCTAGGGCTTTCTTGAGCGTTGATTCCGCCGATTGGATCTTGCCGGTGCGAAAGTAAACCACGCCGAGATTGGATAGCGCGTCGAGGTTGTTGGGATCTTTCGCCAGAATCGTTTGATACTGCTTTTCCGCTGTTCGATACTCGCCCTGCTCAACGTTCTTCCGGGCGGCGACCGCAACCTCCTGAAGTTCGTTCGGCAAACCCTTCGGTGCGGCGGTTGCCGTCGTATTCGATTTGTCGATGACTGCCGTCGATTTCTTTTCGAAAACAAAACTCGCTTTGAATACACCAGCCTTCTCGTTCGAGATTGAGACCACGGGTTGCCTGAACAGAGAGAGCTCTTC
Organism: Candidatus Udaeobacter sp.; assembly: GCA_049791915.1. Taxonomy (GTDB): domain Bacteria; phylum Verrucomicrobiota; class Verrucomicrobiia; order Chthoniobacterales; family UBA10450; genus Udaeobacter. The sequence goes on along the minus strand of JBARAJ010000224.1, from coordinate 6,430 downwards.
GGCGGTTAACTTCGTTACGGGTTGGGCAAGGAATGCGATCTGTTTGTTCAGCAAGTCCGATCGCACTTTGAGTCTATCCAACTCGCCCAGCACCAGCTTCCGCGCCTCATCGCGTCGCGCTTCTTCCTGGCGTTCACGAACAACGATGTTTCTCAGCAGTTCGTTTTCTCGAGTGAGTTGGGATGAATCCTCGCTATTTGCATCGGCAAGCTTGGCCGTTTGAAGTTCTGTGCCCGCGTGTTCCAACTCAACATCAAGCTCTGCGGTTCGGGCCGCCAGATAAGAATTTCTATTCTGGGTTTCAATTAGCTGCCGTTGAAGCTGCGCCATTTGTAGCTCCATCTCGGCCAATTTCTCGGTGCTTTTCGGATCGCCCTCGCTGAGTTTCCTGACCTTTTCCTCCGCGCTTGCAAGCTTCTGTTGCAGATCATTCTTCTCGGCGACGAGCGACTGAAAACGCTGTTCTGATTCCTTCGTGGATTTCAGTTGGGAGAGCGCGTCATCGCGTTCACGCTGGAGCGCAATGATATGATTGTTTGCCTCGGCAAACTTTGCCTGAGTATCGTCCCTTTGCTTTTCCGCAGTCACACGCGCTTGCTCGGCTGCGGCAATGGCTCCTTTTAATTGTGCAACTTCTGCGGGCAACTGCTGCTGTTCCTTGTCACCGTTAGCTTCCGATCCTTGTGAAGCGTTCACTGATTCCTGAAGCTGCGGGAGTTGGTCTCGCGTCTGACCTTCTGATTTCTTTGCCTCATCGAGATCGTTCTGGGCTCGCTCCAGCTTGGAATTTGTCTCGTTCAAACGCGTATCGACTACGCCTTTTTCTTTTCGTGCGGTTTCCAGATCCCCGCGCGTCTTGTCGAGTGCCGCTTGCAGCTCAGCGACTTTGTCGTGCAACTTGTTTGTGGCGACTTTGACTGAGGTATCCTGCGACCGCTCGCTCACGGTCTCGCTGGGTTGGGATGCCAAGGCTTCGGGACCAGGCTCGGACCAGGCGTCACTCTCAGGCGCTGCGGGCGCAATGTCGGGCAACGGACTGGCGCTCGCGTTGAGCTGGGTTTGCCTTGTAATTCGCTCCTGAAGTCTCAAAATCGCTTCGCTGATTTTGCGCCCACGATATTCCACAACCGCTGGCTGCCACTGAGCGTGCGATTTGCGCAGTTCCTCAATCAAGCTGCCGGCGAACCGATACTTGGCCAACGCAGTCTTGAATCGGTCCTGGTGTTCGAGTTTTTCGCCCTGTTGCGCGGAGAGATAGGCCTTGAGGAAAATTTCGCTTGGATCGTCTCCCTGTCCCAAAGCGGTGCCCGCACCGACGATGAAAAAGGAGAGTACGATCAAAGCCGCACCGGCTCGCTTCATGCGATGGCGAGGCGCCACGACACGCCAACTGGGGGGCGATCTTTGTTCCACCGGAAGCGAGAATTACTGGAGGGACCGAGGAAAGTCGAGTCCTTTGTTTGCAAAAAGAGATTCGAATTTTAATCTTGTTCCGCGCCAATGATGGTGGCCGTAGCTCAATGGTAGAGCCCCAGATTGTGATTCTGGTTGTTGCGGGTTCGAGTCCCGTCGGCCACCCGGCGCCGGAACTCTAATCCCTCGTTCGAATGCGACTGCCTTTGGATTGAGCTGATTTAGAAGAAAGCTCTCAAACATTACAAAAATTTCATTGACGGCAAAGATTACTAGTCTGTAATCTCCGCCTCCATGCTCATAAATTGCGGTTATACCCGGCGCTGTTCAGCGCATTTATCACTCCTAAACCATTGGCAGCTCGTTCTCTTTGCGATCTTGATTCTGCTTCTAATCGCAAGGCAAGACGGCACGGCCCAAACTGTGCAAGCACCGACTGTCACTGTCACGGGTGAAGCCGTTGCGACTCCGACCCCTCACGATAATTGGCACGAGATGCGCCAGCACATTTTGCCCGAAGTATCGGGCACGCAAATCACGGTCACGAAAAAAGCGACCGTTATCAAGCTGGACCAACAACCGCCTTTGGAAGATAATGATCTGCAGGACCTTTTTCTCAAGGCACCGGGATTTTTGGTTACGGACCAACATACGCCAGGTCAATTCAATTTCAGCTACCGAGGCTTGGGCAATCCACAGGAATCAGAGTTCACCAACGTGCTTCGGGACGGCCTGCCACTCGCGAGTGATTGGATTGGTTTCCCTACTCTCTATTATCTGCCGCTACCTCAAGCCATAAGCGAGATTCAATTTATACGCGGCGGCGGCAGCTTGCTTTTCGGGCCGGAGCCAGCGCCGGCAGTGAACTTTATAAGCAAATATCCTGCGCCAGGTTCGCCGTGGAACTTCTATACCGAACAGATCGGTGGCGCTTACGGATATTATTCCACATTCAATGTGATTCAGGAGGCTATGGGTCCGTTGGAATTTCGCCTTGATGGCGGATACGTGCGATCAGACGGACAACGCGATAATAGTTGGTACAATCTGTGGCAAACCGATCTTTACCTGGGCTATAGGCCTGACGAGCACCAGTTGTTTGCACTCGACTTTTACTCCAGTCGCTTTGACGGTGGTGATCCGGGAAGGATCACCTATAAGCAGTTTGTAGATGACCAAAACCGTTCGTTCACTCCATACAATGAGGATTGGGTTGATCGGTACACCACTATTCTCCGGTACGAACGCGACTTTGGAGACGGCTGGCTTTTGCAGGCCAAAGGATGGTTTACTCATCAGGAGATCGACGCGCGGGCAGCGGCAAACCTTAATCCAGGAGCGCCGCATCCATTTCCCACGAGTACTCTTTTCAGTTACGAGGAATTCAATAATGGTGGGGCGGACATACGCCTGCGCAAGTTATGGGGCGACGACACTATTTTTAGAGGCAGCGCCCTTACAATGGGCACCGTTATTTATCATGGCGATGCACCGTTTCAGCGATACACGTTAAACGAAGATACGAGCGGCCCGAATTTTCTATATGCGCCACGCGGCACCACCTCGGATAACGTCCAACTCGATCAATCAAGGACCTCTGATTATCAGTCGATATTTTTCGAGGATCTCGTCCGCATCGGGAAATTTCACATGGTTGGTTCGTTCCGCCTCGACCATGAAGACGTCGAAGTCGATTCGACGTTCGCGCCTTGGCTTGCGACCAACCCTCCCACCGGGCCCGCAAGCATAAGCGCCGACCATTGGGTGCCACTGTGGGGATTTGGAATGGGTAACGATTTCGGAAATCGCAACGAGACCTATTTCAGTGCTTCTTCCGGCTGGCGACCCACAAGATACTTCGATATCGCAGGAACCTCCCGCACAATCGCATTCGGTGAATCGATACCGGACCCGTTCCATTCGCTGGACTTTGAATTGGGGGTACACGGTACGCCTTGTAAGGGATTCTGGTATGATGTCGGCGCGTTTTGGATGTTATTCGATAACAGAACTGAGACCCAGAATACCAGTAACACTGATTTCATCATCCTGAATACAGGCAGCACACGTAATCGCGGTTTGGAGGGCGAGTTTTCCTATGATTTTCTGGCTCCCTTCCAACATCCGCCGCTCGTCTACGTGCAACCCGAGCCCGGCAAAGCGGTCGTCGATGCGAAATCCCCCCCTGTACCTGGGGTATCGATGGCGGATTATCACCCGCTCAAATTGATCGCTTTCAGCAATGCTCAACTCCTCGATGCAACATATACTGAAAGCGCTCTCCTCATACCCGGCACCACCAAAACGCTCGTTGGCAATGACCCGGCATTCGCGCCGGACTTCTTAATGAAAGGTGGACTCCAGTTGAGAAAAGATCTTTGTTTTGACATTACGTTCTCGGCTGTCTACGTCTCGCAGCAATTCTGGCAGGACACAGATATCGGCAACGCGCAGATTCCGAAAGCGCACATTCCGGCCTACAAGGTTTTTAATCTTACAGGGGATTGGTATATCACGAAGAATCTGCGTTTAATCGCGGGCATCACGAATCTCACCGACGAGATCTATTACGACCGCGTATTTGCCAACGGGATTGAGCCCGCGCCGCGTCGCTCCGGCTATGCTGGTCTGTCGCTGAGTTTTTGACGAATGCCGGCACTGATGTGAAATAGGGAAATTCAGGTTTCCAAGCAGTGCCTGTAGCTCAACTGGATAGAGCTTCTGACTTCGGATCAGAAGGTTGGGGGTTCGAATCCCTCCAGGCACGTGTTGTTTGATTTGCCTGCACCATGACGACCGACCGAAACGAAAAATTCATGCGCGCTGCGTTGGCCGAAGCGAAGAAGGCGCTCGGCCGGACAAGTCCCAATCCTGCCGTGGGGGCCGTCCTGGTGATAGATAATCGGATAGTGTCGAAAGGACATCATCGAGAAGCAGGACGCGCGCATGCTGAGATCGAATGCCTGCGCGATTTCGGCGCGTTGATTCCCGCGCGTGCTACGCTCTACGTGACTTTGGAGCCGTGCTCGACAGCCGGGCGAACTGCGCCGTGCACCGATGCGATAATCAAGGCTGGACTTAAAAACGTCGTAATAGGTGCGACGGACCTGAATCCGCGGCACTCCGGCAGAGGTATGGTCGAATTGCGAAACGCAGGTGTCCGAGTGCGGGATGGAATTTTGGCGGAAGAGTGCACGCGGCTTAACGAGGCGTTCAACAAATGGATCGTCACTGGGCACCCATTTGTAATCGCAAAGTGCGGCATGTCTCTCGATGGGCGACTGACACGCCCACCGGGTGAGTCCCGGTGGATCACCGGACGCGATGCTCGACGCGACGCACATCGACTGCGCGCACGTGTGGACGCAGTGCTCGTAGGAGCGGAAACCGTCCGCGCGGACAATCCGCGTTTGACCGCCCGCGGGGTGGGCAGGGCGCGGCAACCGTGGCGCGTTGTGCTGACCCGCTCAGGCCAGTTGCCACGCCAAGCTCACGTTTTGGCCGACAAATTTGCTGCCTGTACCTTGATCTATAAACGAAAATCTTTGGCGTCGGTGCTGAAAGATTTGGGTAAACGCGGCATCACCAGCGTGTTGATCGAGGGCGGCGGCGAAGTTCTTGGTGAGGCGCTCGACAAGCGGCTCATCGATAAAGTGCAAATCTATTTGGGGCCAATTTTAACGGGGGGATCGGGTGTCGCATATCCGGGAGAAGGAGCGGGCAAAACTGCTGATGCGCTACGGCTGCGTGAGATCGAGTATCAGCAGATCGGTCGAACTGTCTCCATTAGTGGGCACCCAGACGCTCCGGGCTGCGAATAACCAGGAAACTTTCGGCCGATTTCTCTGTTGAATCAGTAGGAGGTAAATAATGAAGAAACTTCTGTTAATTGCAGTCGTGGCCGGGGGTTTGATGGTCGCGGGGACGACACGTTCTGATGCTCAAGTTTACTTCAGTATCGGGTTCGGTCCGGGCTATTACGGATATTATCCATCTGGGTACTCTTATCCGTACCGGTATTACTCCAGACCTTATTATTACCGACCGTACTACTGGAACGGCGGGCATCGTTATTATCGCAATCATCACCGTTATCCCTATTATTACCCGCGCTAGTTTGACCGGAATAGCGACACAAGGCTGGCTCGAAGCTATTTCGAGCCAGCCTAATTTTTTGAGCGGAAACTCACTGAGGAGATCCAGCCGCACGAGACCAGGCGGGTCTATCTTCCTTACTTTGGCGAAGCCGCCGGCTTGGTCACAGGGCCTTTGCCCGGCTCATCGATCTGGAATTCTTTTCTCAACTGCTGAATAAGTGCGGGTATTTCCTTTTGCCTCTCCGTTTCGATTTGCTGCCGGAGCGATTGTTCGACTTTTCGGCGTTCCTGAACGTAGCGAGATTCAAACCGAGCGCGCTCCTGTGGATTCAATTGAAGACCCGAGTCGCGAACTGCCGCGTCTGCATCGCGCGTCATAATCTGCCGTCGCATATTCTCGCGTTGACGCATGAGGTTACGCTGCTCCGGAGTCATCTGCATCCAAAGCTGGGCGTTGCGCTGGAAATTTTGCCGGGCATCTGGCGGCATCGCGAGCCAGCGTTCCCTTACGCTCGGCGCTGAAGGCCCGTGAGGCTGAGGCTGAGCTGAGGGCGGTCCATGAGGTTGACTTGGCGGTGGCCCGTGAGGCGCTGCCATTTGCGCGGGTCCACGAGGTCCCGCCATTGGCGGCGGCCGGCCGACCGGGCCGCGATGTTGTTCCGGCTGCGCTTGCGCATAAGCGCAACACAGAGCAAAAGCCGCCAAACCGACGAATAATTTACAAGGTTGGCGTATCTTCCCACACGTTATTTTCATCCCAGGCGATCAATTCATCCAGATCAGCCACGACGTCATAATCCTGTGGATCGACTTTAGCCACTACATCTGAATCACTCGAAGACGTTGTCCGCGGACCCGGATAATGCGTGACAAGAGCAACGGCGACAAAGACCGCTGCCACGGCCGACGCTCCAACAACC
>JBARAJ010000223.1:0-4399 GCA_049791915.1 Candidatus Udaeobacter sp. | reverse complement strand
TTCCCAAGTGATGGCCGAATTAGACAAAAAAATGTTCGCCTCTTATTACGAACTTTCGTTTAATTCTCGTTAGATGCTAATGCGCGTCGTTGCCGTGATGTTATTGCTGTCCGCGGGCATCGCTGCTGAGGCGATGTCATACTCGTTTGTTTCTAAGGCGAGCGGGCGACTGGGCGGGCCGATCCGCTTCGAGTTTTACCGCGATTCGACCACACGTCCGAAGACCGATATCGAGTCATTCACTGTTTCTATGCGGACCGCCGACGACCGGTGGAAGGCGATGTGGTCCATCATGGGCGGCCATGGTCTGACACAGCCGATCCAGTACGGAGTTACGCCTCGTGGTTTTACCACGATGATTCAACCGCAGAAACTCATTCCCGGTCGCGTTTACACCGGGTTTGCTTCCGATGGACACGGTGGCTCATCTGGCGTGACTTTCGGATTCGGTAAAAACGGGGGGATGATCTTCCCGGATTCATTCGATGAATGAGTGGCGACTGAAAGCATCTACACCCCTTACATAAGCCAACGGCCCCACCTCGTAATACGTTTACAGTGATTACTACCACACCCTGCCGTGGCTTATCTCTCTCTCGTTAGACCTCGCCGCAGGCCCACACACTTCAGGAGAACTCATGTTTGACCACGTCAAATTCGGAGTCAGCGACTATGCAGCGAGCAAAGCGTTCTTCCTCAAGGCACTCGAACCGCTCGGCGTAGCTGTTGTCCAGGAGGGGCCGCCGACGTACGGTGTCGAGCTTAGCCCAAAGGGTAAGGCTTCATTGTGCCTGTACCAAACCGAGGAGAAGCCGGCGCATCTTCACTTGGCGTTCACGGCCGAGAATCGCCAGCAGGTCGAAGCTTTCTATGGCGCGGCTCTGGAGGCGGGTGGCAAAGACAATGGTGCGCCTGGTCTGTGCCCGCACTACCACGCGAACTACTATGCAGCTTTCGTCATTGGTCCGGACGGGCACAACATCGAAGTGGTTTGCCACGAACCCGAGGCCTAACCCTTCCATCGAGGAAACGTCCACAAGCGGGCTTCGCCCACCTGCGGCTGCCACTCATGTCAAACGTTAGGCAAAAAACTATGAGTAGATTCGAGAGTATCACGATTAGGGAAGTCGAGTCTTCCGATCTGGAAACTTTCTATGAGCATCAACTCGACCCGGAAGCGATTAGGATGGAAGCATTCGTCTGTGAAGACCCAAAGGACAAGGTAGCTTTCAACGCACATTGGAATAAAATTTTGAATTCGTCACAAAACACAACGAGGACGATCGTTGCAGAGGGACAAGTTGCTGGTCACATATCGTGCTATCCGCATGGAGAAGACATAGAAGTCACCTATTGGCTTGGAAGGGAGTTCTGGGGAAGAGGATTAGCGACTCAAGCGCTCAATAGAATGCTCCACCTTGTTGTAGATCGGCCGATTTTCGCCAGGGCAGCAACGGACAACATCGGGTCGATAAGAATGCTGCAGAAATGCGGTTTTAAAATCATCGGAAAAAACAAAGATTTCGCCAATGGCAGAGGCGAAGAGACGGAAGAATACATTCTTCGTCTGGATCTCGATCAAGCAAATGAATGAATTAGCCTAACCAGACGACAGAGACAACGCGCGGGAATTGACCTTAGTTCGCATGGCCCGGCGCCGCTCCGTATTTTTCCTAAATTCAGGTCGTCAGCACGCTCGCCAGCGCGTGTCTTTACATTGGTGTGGGTGCCGATTTCACATGGCGCGCACGCGCCATGATATAATGGACGGGCGGCGCATCGGGTATGCGCCCACAGTGCACCGCCCATACACTTCATACTAGCTGTCTTGGATGAGAGTGGAAGTGCTGTCCGCCGCAAGCCATAGGAAAACGACCGTGGCATGTCAAGTCCAATGGGGATGAATCGGCACCAACACTCCTACGTTTCATACGACATATAGCTTTTTACGGAACTTATTGGGGCAGGGGATTGTGCCCGAGAATCGCGGTTGACGTTCTCCAGTGTTCTCCGGCAAACTGCCTGTATGGAGGCGGAAATAGATTGCAGGTTGCAGTCTATTTCTCGTTAGACCTCGTAAATCACTCGACATGGACACGCCGTCACGAAAGCAGCCAACGGATACGACGCGCTTCGTGGTTGCGGCCATTACCAGAACACCCATCGGGGCGTCGCCTTGCGTTTGGTGAAGCGCTGCTCCTTGGTGGCTTGGTCGCGATCTTCTTCGGCTTTCTCGGATTCCGAACTACCAATTTGGACTGTTCAGATCGGCTTAGGTAGGCGTCGACAAAAAGCAGATTTATTCAGAGCGTTTCTATCGAGAACGATCATCTAGCATTTCGGACTGCTTTAGTATTTTCGTCGCGATCTGGCACGGCGAAATTATGACTCATCACGCAAGCTGGTACCAAAAATAATTTGCGAAAAACATAGACGAAAACGGTCCGTATCAAGTAAGACAGCTTCGCAGCGGGCGGAAACCGGAGCGCTAATCCCAATCCGTACCGCGACAACCTCCACAGCCCCGGTAGGAATCTCCCAGGGATTCAGGAAACCTACCGGGGTTGTCTTTTTTCAGACGAATCGGACCCAACACCTTATTTCCGCCAGAAAGAGGGTGCGAAATGATTACGGCGCTGGCGGTGGATACTTTATTGGTGTCTGTGCTGGCGTGGATGTCGATTCAGGCGTCGGTGACGCTTGCGGCGATTCTGACGGTGATTCTATTGCCGTGGGCGCTGGTGAGGGTGCGACGGTCACCGACGCTTGCGGCGACGACGTTGGCGATGCTTGCGATGCTCTGGCGGCGCGAAGCCTGGAAAACGGTATTTCTGCAATCAGAGCAACAAGTACTGGAACTACAACGGCGGCAACAACCGCGCGTTTCGTCCAATACAGAATGGTCGAACCCTGGGCTATCGACTCTCCATGTTGCTGAGTGCTTTGGGCCGCGATTCGCTTTAGTTCGATTTCGCTCCGGAGTTCCGTTAACCGGGCCTCGCACACTGCAATATCAGTCTGTTCAAAGAGATTCCATCGTTCTTCTGACAAGTAGTGATAACACGCTTGTAATGTATCAAGCGGAAGGCTCGATAGTTTGTCTGGCCCAGTATCAGCCATGGTTTTCGCAAACCGGTTTGGATCGCCGCCGGGCACAGAACGATCAAATCAGGGCAGTCAATAATTTCAATAACCAATCGGACCCAACACCTCTTGATTTTATGTGACATATAGTTTTTTACCGAAATTTAGGGCGCGACTGTTGCCCCAAATCGCGGTCAACGTTCTGCAGTTTTTTCCGGCAAACTGCCTCTTGGAGGCAGAAATAGATTGCAGCTTGCAGTCTAATTCTCGTTAGAGTCTTTCCGCTCAGCGCTGCTGTTGCCTGATTGCTTTCAACAAACGGCGCTGTCGGTCCGATTCGCCTTGACTTGCCGACTCGGCCTTGACCAGCATCGCACCAATGAATTCAAGGAGAAATAAACTGAACGATTGTATCCGGCTCAACGTAATGGCTCTATGTTTCGGAATATCCGTGTTGGTGGCAACGATCTCGTCCGCGCAACAGAAGGCCCAGCAACAACCGTCCGCGCAACAGAAAAATGCCAAGCTCGAGCAAATAGCCCAATACCTTAGCCTCACGCCTCAACAAAAAGACAAGATTCTGCCGATTCTGGCTGATGAGGGAACGAAGGTGCGAGCGATTAAAGATGACCCTTCGTTATCAAAAATGCAGAGAGCGCAACGGATTAAGGCAATCCATCAGCAAAATGATCCACAGATGAAGGCAATTCTTTCACCTGAACAGTATCAAAAGCTCCAGGCGATGCGGCACAAGTCAATCTCAGACGCTATTCACTGATCCGACCTGCCTGGATCAACTTGTGCCGTGCTCACAGTGTTCGCTCGCATCAATCTGATGCGGACAACCAGATGTAACGGGAATCTTGTGTGCGCATTTCACGCATCAGAAAATGGTTGCAGGCTGTTACAGCTCATGGCGTTCTGCGATTGAATTGCCCGGCGGCGTCAACGACAGTTCCTGCCATGAAAAAGTCGATTATTCTTGTTTCGGCGCTCTCTGTAGTGGTGATGGCGCTGGATTCTTGCGCGAGCCATTCCGACGTTGATCCTTTCCAAGTTCCCGCTGACAAACCGGAGCCATACCACGAACCAGCGCCATCGCACAGTCACACTGAGACGTGGAGTCAGTAGCGCGGACTTTGTGTGACATATAACAAACTTTCTTTTCGCTCGCTTGGCGATTACTATCGGTCGGTTGATGACTGAGGACCAAAAACAGGCGGCGAAAGATCGTTGCTACCAAGAGCAAACGTTCTTTACCGGGTCTGCGGTGGCTTTTTCTGGATTTCTTGGCGGACTGCAGAGTCATCTGAAT
>JBARAJ010000222.1:0-4759 GCA_049791915.1 Candidatus Udaeobacter sp. | reverse complement strand
GCTGATTTTGAATAACCTTCGTCGCGAGACCAACACTTGATGTTTCTATAAACCGGCCTGCTCGTTGATCTGACGCCAGAAGCGCTTCAACTTCACGCCGCAAAACCGCGTCGCCTTCGCAAGCTGTGTCCAGGAATGCGCTAACCTGGTCCGGCTCTTGTTCTAGCGCGCCAAGGAAGATTTCCTCAATCGTTTGGAACCGCGCCGGCGTCATGTTTCCTACCTGCTAGCAGCTTTGGCCGCAGCAACGATTTTGTCGAAGCGCTTATCGCCGCGTAAATCATCCCAGCACGGATTGAAGCGGAGATCGCCGTATGTCGTCGGTGCGTCTCCAGGGATCGTCGCGACGATTTCGAGTTGCTCAAGCGCGCGGTCACGCTCGCCCGTCCACGCGTAAACCAGCGCCAGGTAGGCGACTTGGGGTGGACCCCATTGTGAGTCCTTGGCGATCGGCATGAGCTCGACCGCACGGCGTGCCTCGCGAATCGCGTCTTCTTTTCGACCAAGCCCAGCATCAAACATTGCGACTCTGTCGAAGTACTCTTCATCCTTGGGCTTGTCGCCCTGTTGGGCTTCCATTTTCTCGCGCGCGGCTGCAAACGCCGCCAGCGCCTTCTGCTTATCGCCGCGCGCACGCGCAATCTGTCCCTCAGTCCAATGCGAAGGCCCGCGGAAGGCGCCATCCGCATACTTCGCAGGAGTAGCGGCGGTCACCCTATTTGCCGCGTCGTAATCGCGCAGGTAAAGGGCCGCCATGAATCGGATTCCCCAGATGTGTTCAGTCGGACTAAAGTCGAGCGGCACTTGTTCTAGAAGAGATTGAGCCGCGACCGGATCACCCTGCGCCAGCTTGATCTCCGCTAGCAAAAGCTGAGTCCAAGGGTCTCCTGGTAGGCCGCTCCCAGCATCCTTCGTCAGGAGTTGTTCCCATTCTTTGTAGCGGCGCATCTGAAAATAAGTCTGCCCGAGGCGCCATCGAACCTCGCGGTTGCGTGGATCCAGCTCGCTTGCCTTTTGGAAGTTGGCGAGCGAAGCGTCCCACCGGTTTTGGCGCTTATCAATCCTAGCCCCGATCATGATCGCTTCAGAATTATTCGGCAACGTGCGGCGAGCGATAGCCAATTCGTCAAGTGCTTGGTCGAAATTACTGGTGTGAAGGTTCGCGTAGTAGTAATAGCGAGCCAATTCTAGATGAGCCTCACCCAAGTCCGGCCGCAGTCGCAACGCAGTCTCCGCAGCTTTTTTTGCTAATTCGAAGTTTTCAATATCGACCTGCGTTTTCGCGAGAGCGCAATAGGCGAGGGCAAAGTTCGGATCGCGTTGAGTCGCTTTTTCGAGCAGTTCCACTTTTTGCTTCCCGCTTTGTTCCGCACCTTCCCAATTAGTGTAGATGTAGATTTCCTTGGCCTTCGTATAGTAGGCATAGGCCACCAGATCGGTGGTCGGTCGTTCCGCGATCGCAGCCTTTTCCGCGAGAGAGAGATTCGCCTTAAGTTGGTCGGCGATTCGCTGCGCGATCTCAGTCTGAATCGCAAATACGTCTCCGACATCGCGATCGTAATGCTCAGCCCAAAGGTGCGTGTCATTACGCGCATCGATTAGTTGCACCGAAACCCGCAGCTTGTTACCGGCTCGGCCGACACTGCCTTCCACCACATTGTTAACACCTAACTGCTGGGCGATCTCTTTAAGATTGCGTTCGGTGCCGCTCTTATACTGCATCACTGAAGTGCGGCTAATCACTTTCAGGTCCTTGATCTTGGAAAGGTCCGATAGCAGCTCATCCTGGATGCCGGTCGCAAAAAACGCGTTCTCTTTGTCCTCGCTTAAGTTTTCCAGCGGCAAGACGGCGATTGATTTTTCTGACAAGGGCGTCAGTGCGTATCTGCTAGCAGCCTTGGCTGCGGCGACGATTTTGTCAAAACGCGGATCACCGCGCAAATCATCCCAGCACGGATTGAGAAGGAGATCGCCGTATGTGACTACATCATGCCAGGCTGCCGGAAGGGTCGCGACTTTTTCGAGTTGTTCGAGGGCGAGATCTCGCTCGCCGGTCCATGCGTAAACCAACGCCAGATTGGCAACCAACACTGGAGCGTTGAGCGAGTCCTTGGCCATCGGCGCGAGTTCAACCGCCTGCCGTGCCTCGCGGATCGCCTCTTCTTTGCGTCCAAGCCCAGCGTCAAGTTTTGCAACGCCCGCGAAGTAGTCTACATCCTTGGGTTTGTCGCCCCGTTGGGCTTCCATTTTCTCGCGCGCGGCTGCAAACGCCGCCAGCGCCTTCTGCTTATCGCCGCGTGCACGCGCGACCTGTCCATAAGCCCAATTCCGATCCGCAAACTTCTCAGGAGTAGCAGCAACCACCCGATTTGCCGCGTCGTAATCGCGCCGGTAAAGGACGGTCTTAATTCGTATGTCCCAAATCAAATCGCCCGGATCATACTCCGGCGGCACTTGATCCAGGAGAGATTGAGCCGCCAAGGGATCACCCTGTGCCAGCTTCGTCATAGGTAGCCACTTGAAAGGGTCCTCTAGTGGGGCGGTTCGGGGTCCGTCGCTGGCGGCCTGTTTCTTTATGAATTGTTCCAACTCGGAGTAGCGGCGCATCTCAAAATAAATCTGCTCGAGACGGTATGCGACCTCACCATTGCTTGGATCCAGCGCGCTCGCCTTTTGGAGATTGGCGAGCGACGCGTCCCAGCGATTTTGGCGCCTGCCAATCGTCGCGTCGATCAGAAGCGCTTCGGCATTATTTGGCAACATGCGGCGAACGATCGCCAACTCATCACGTGCCCGGTCGTAGTAAGCCACTCTGTCAATACCAAAAATAGAGTCAGGAGCGAGCCAGTAATACCGGGCGAGCGCTAGATGACCCTCAGCCAAATCTGGACGCAGTCGCAAAGCAGTCTCCGCAGCTTTCTTTGCTAACTCGAAGTTATCAACATCGATCTGCGCTTTCGCGAGCGCGCAATACGCCAAGGCAAAGTTCGGATCGCGCTGTGTGGCTTTTTCGAGCAGTTCCACTTTTTGCTTCGCGGCTTTTTCATTTTCTGCACCCTCCCAATTATAGTAGATGTCGATCTCCTTGGCCTTTGTGTAATAGGCATAGGCCACCGGGTCAGCGGTCGGGCGTTCCGCGATCGCGGCCTTTTCCGCAGGAGAGAGATTCGCCTTAAGTTGGTCGGCGATTTGCTGCGCGATTTCGTTCTGGACGGCAAATATATCGGCAAAATCGCGATCGTAATGCTCAGCCCAAAGGTGTGTGTCGTTGCGGGCATCGATTAGCTGCGCACTCACCCGAACTCGCTCGCCCGCGCGTTGGACACTGCCTTCGACCACATATGAAACTCCTAAAGCTGTTGCGATCTCGCGAAGATTTCGTTCCGCGTCGCTTTTGTATTTCATCACGCTCGTCCGGCTGATGACTTTCAGATCGGCAACCTTGGCGAGATCAGTCAGGATTTCGTCCTGCACGCCTCCCGCGAAAGATGCGTTTTCCTCGTCCTTACTCAGATTTTCAAACGGCAAGACGGCGATCGACTTTTCTGGTAACGCCGTCACCCCGGATGTTCGTGGCGCGATGCTCCTCGCAGATACGGACGTTATGTTTTGGCGATTGACTAGCAGCAACGTTGCGACGGCCAGGGCCAAAGCGGCAACTAACGATAAGAGCAGCAGAGCGGCTAGCGCGGGTTTTCTGTGCAGCCACGAACGGGCCGCACTCGAGCGTTGCAACTCAACGTCGACTTCCATGTTATGACGAAGACGTTTGAGCGACTCCAGGAGCTCGTGCGCGCTACGATATCGTTGCTCGCGATCTTTGCGCAGCGTTTTGCTGATGATCTGCTGAAGCTCAGCGGGAGCGTGTGCGATGTAATTCGTGAGCGGCGGTGGCTCTTTCTCAAGAATTGCAGACATCACTTCTTTTGGTGTGCCTGCCGCGCCGTAGCTCTGCGAAAGCGGGTCGCCGGTGAATGGCGCATGCCCGGTTAGCATTTCGTAAAGAACCACGCCGAGACTCCAGATATCGGTGGTCTTATCAATCTGCCGGCCGCACGCCTGCTCCGGCGACATGTAACGAACGGTTCCCAGGATGGACCCTAGATTGGTCTCAACCAACGATAGCGCTTCGTCTCTCGGCGTCGTTAGCGGCACTTGCTGTTCGGCGAGCTTTGCAATCCCAAAATCGAGCACCTTCACATAGCCGTCCGGCCGAAGCATGATGTTCTCCGGCTTGATGTCGCGATGAACAATGCCTGTTTCGTGGGCGGCGACGAGCGCATTGGCCACTTGGATCGCGACGTCAACAGCTTCACCGACCTGGATCTGGCCACGCATCAGACGTTGACGCAGCGTTTCGCCTTCGATCAGTTCGCTGGCTATGTAATGAGTTGAGTGATCCTCGCCAATCTCGTAAACCGTCACGATGTTTGGATGATTCAGCCCGACCACGGCGTGCGCTTCTTGTTGAAAACGCTTCAGCCGCTCAGCGTCACCTGTAAAGCGCAATGGCAAAAGTTTGAGCGCGGCTTTGCGACCCGCTGTGATGTCAGTGGCCAGATAGACTTCGCCCATCCCACCGGTACCGATCGATTCAGAAATTTTGTAGTGGCCGATTGTCCGACCGACGACCGAATCAGCTTGCTGATTTTGAATAACCTTCGTCGCGAGACCAACACTTGATGTTTCTATAAACCGGCCTGCTCGTTGATCTGACGCCAGAAGCGCTTCAACTTCACGCCGCAAAACCGCGTCGCCT
>JBARAJ010000221.1:0-3000 GCA_049791915.1 Candidatus Udaeobacter sp. | reverse complement strand
GGACTACTGATTGTAAGTTTCAGGTTTTCTCCCGCGCCTTCGAGCGGCACAACGATGTTGTTAGCCTGTAGCTGAGGATCCTTGATCACGTCCTGCGGATCGCGCACCAAACCGTAAGGGATGTGCGCCTTGTCCAGGACTTCGCGCCAGTGCGCAATCGGTTGTGAACTGAAAGTCTCGTCGATGATCGCAGTCAGCACGCTCATGTTCGCGGCCAGCTTTGCCGGATCAGCGAATCGCGGGTCCTTCAAAAGATCGGCACGGCCGATACCTGTTGCGAGGGCTGGAATTTTGTCGGGCGTGGCGACAAGGACGAACCAGATGTTGTCGGAGCTTTTGTACACATTCAGCGCCGCGTTTGCCGGATTTTTTCGGTCGTGTTGCGGTGCGAACTTTGCCCCTGAGAGCGCCGCTTGAATCGCGACGCCGGCGGACCAAACACCTGCGGCCAAAAGCGAAGTAGTAACGGAAGAACCTTTGCCGGTGCGTTCGCGCCGATATAGCGCTGTTACAATCGCGGCAAACAATCCCACGCCCGACGGAGCATCGCCCGTCCCGGCGAATGGCCAGGTCGGCGGTGCGCCCGCATCGTGCAAGAGAGAAAGCAAACCGGTCCGCGACCAGTAGGCCGTGAGGTCGAATCCGGGAAGAGCCGCGTCCGGTCCCGTGTCGCCGTAGCCGGTGATGTCGGCGTAAATCAGCCGCGGATTGAACTGCGCGACTTGGTCATAGTCGAGCTTGAGTTTCTCGCGCGCGGGATGCGGCGTGTTGACGATAAACACGTCTGCCCATTTAGCCAGGCGCTCGACAATTTTTGCCGCGTCCGGCGATTTGAGATCAATTGCTACCCCACGCTTGTTGCGATTGTTCAGGTGCCACATGTAGGGATACTTGGATTGCGGTTGCGGCGGAATCTTGTTCCCGATTCTCCACAATTCGCCCTTGGGCGGTTCGACCTTGATTACGTCGGCACCGAAGTCGGATAGAATCACCGCCGCTCCGGGACCAGCGACGAAGCTCGCAAAATCGACAACCTTCAGTCCGGAGAAAATGTTGTCAGTTGTGGTTGTATTTTCAGTTTTCATAATTGTTTCCTTTGTTTGTTAGGCTTTGCTCGTTAAAAATGCTCGCCAACCAGTTCTTCACTCTTTTTCCAAAGTGCCTTGGCGGTTTGGGGATCGAGTGCATAGGCACGAACGCCTTCGCTATTGGTTGTCAGCAGCTTGTCCTCGGGGACGATTTGGCTGACGTGGCAGTTCTCGCAATATCGTCCGCCGATCTCTTCAGCGGACGCGACAAAGCCAGCCCAGACCGACGTGGCGGCTCCTTGAGGAATCGTCTTGTACCTAAAAGGCTGCCCGCGTGCTGCTGTGGATTCTTTGCTGATTCGGTCGATCGTCGCTTGCAACTGAGCCGGGTCGAGATGCCGGGCAAGTTCGGTTTTGATGCCTCCAGGATGGACGGCGGCGGCGCGAATCCCGCGGTCGCGATGCCGCAAGTCGAACGCTACCGCGAAAAGGATGTTGGCTGTCTTCGAGCGGCCGTAGGCAACCCATGGGTCGTAAGGAGTGCGCTCGAAGTTGGGGTCTTGAAGATCGACGCTGGCGTAACGGTGCCCTGCGGATGCGAGGTTGATCAGCCGTCCGCCCGGTCGAAGAAGCGGCGCAATTCTGTTCACCAGGACGAAGTGGCCGAGGTGATTCGTGCCGAACTGCGTTTCGAATCCATCTTCGGTATGACCGAATGGTGTCGCCATGACACCAGCATTGGCAATGATCACATCGAACGGTTCGCCCTTCTTAAGCAACGCATCGGCGCATGCTCGGACACTTGTTAGGCTGGCCAGATCGAGCACAATCACTTCGAAGCTGCCACCATTAGCTGCGGCGTCTTTCCTCACCTGATCCGTGACAGCGTCCGCTTTTTTCAGATCGCGTGCCGCGCCGACTACGTGAGCTCCATGCGCAGCGAGCGAACGCGCCGTCTCCACTCCGAGTCCCGCAGAAACACCGGTAACGAGAACTCGCTTGCCCTTAAGATTTGCTCCCGACAGAACTTCATCTGTCGTGGAAGTCTCTCCAAACGCTTTTGCCATCGTGCTTCTCCGTACTATTTTAGGTTCAGCGTCCCTGGAATTGAGCGGCGCGCTTTTGCAGGAAAGCTTGCGTCCCTTCCTTTTTGTCTTCCGTTCCGGCGCAGAGTCCGAAGAGCGACGCTTCCAGCGACAGACCTTCAGTCTGGCTTGTTTCCAATCCTTTGTTTACGGCCTCGAGCGAGTACTTCACTGCGAGCGGCGCATTAGCGAAAATCTGTTTCAGGATCGCTTCCGCGCGCGTGATCAAATCCGCGGCCGGCACCACTTCGTTAACGAGTCCGATTCGATACGCTTCCTGCGCGCTGATCATCTCTCCGGAAAGAATGAGCTGAAGCGCGCGACCTTTCCCGATGAGCCGCGGCAAACGTTGTGTTCCGCCACCGCCCGGGATTACTCCCAGTTTCACTTCGGGCTGACCGAACTTCGCGTTCTCAGCAGCGATGCGAATCGTGCAAGCCATCGCTGTTTCGCATCCGCCACCAAGCGCGAAGCCATTCACCGCTGCGATCACGGGCTTGCCCAGATTCTCGACAAGATTGAGAACTTCTTGTCCAAACGCGCTCGATTCCTCGGCTTCGACGGCGCTGATCTGCGCGATCTCACTGATGTCGGCACCAGCGATAAATGCTTTATCGCCGGCTCCAGTCAGGATGACGCCACGCACGGCGGCGTCATTCTGTGCATTCTCGAACGCGGCCTTAAGATCCTCCCACGTTCTCTTGTTCAGAGCGTTGAGGACTTTCGGCCGATTGAGAGTGACATAGGCAATCGCGCCTTTCTTGGCATACAAGATAGTTTCGAGATTTAGTTCTGTAGTTGTTGTGCTCATAAATGGTTCTTGTTTGAAGTTGAGGTTATTCGTTAGGCGTTTAAATAAAGGCGCTGAGGCCGGTTACGGCTTTGCC
>JBARAJ010000220.1:0-5495 GCA_049791915.1 Candidatus Udaeobacter sp. | reverse complement strand
CCCGTCGGCGCGCTGACTTCGACCGATTTCCGCTTCAAAATGCGGGTGTGGTTCCTGAAAGAAACGAAGAGCATCTGCACAAGTTGCGCGACGGGGTGCAACACAGTCATCGGCACTCGCGAGGACGTGATCTATCGACTAACCCCCCGCGAGAACGATCACGTTAACTGCTGTTGGATGTGCGACTTTGGCCGGCTCAATTACAAATATCTCGAAGCCGAAGACCGCTTGCTGGAGCCGCAGATTCGTTCCGAGGGAAGACTGGTTCCTGCCGATTGGCCAACTGCGATTGGGCAAGCAGCGCTCAAGGTAAAGCAGTTTGCGGGGTCCGAGATTGCCATCGTCGCTTCGGGGCGGATGACCAACGAAGAGCTTTGGTTAACGGCGCAATTGGCTAACTCGTTAGGCGTGAAGCGGATCGATATTGTCCCGAGACGCGGAAAAGCAGACCAAATTTTGCTGAGCAAAGATCGCAATCCAAACACGAACGGCGCCCGGCTGATCCTAGGTTCACGCTCCGCACCTGGCGCAAAGCTCATGGCAATAGCCGACGCGGTAAGATCCGGAGGAATCAAAGCGCTGGTGATTCTAAAAGATAATGCCATGCACCTGGGCCTGTCGGCCGAAGAACTCGCGCGACTGCCAACCCTGGTCGTGATGAATACTTTGCCTAACGAAGCGACGAAAAACGCAACCGTTGTCCTCCCCGCGTGCGGTTTTGCCGAAAAACGTGGCTCAATGGTCAACGGCAAGGGCCGCTTGCAACGGTTGAACCGCGCTACGCGGCCGCCTGGCAATGCTCGCGATGATTGGGAGATTTTACGCGACCTCCTTCAAGCAATCGGTGGCGGCGACTCGCTTCATTCGATTGAAGATGTTTTCCGCCGGATGAGCGAAACAGTTCCACAATTCGCCGGGTTGAGTCTCAGCAAGATCGGGGATCTCGGCGTGCACATTCTGGAAATTGAAGAGTTGCCGCCGACGCATCCCAGCGACGAAGAAGCGATCGAACAAGCGATCGCCGTCCAAGCCGCACGTCGCGGTGTTCGGCACCAGTTAGATCAAGCGCAAGCTCATCCCGGTGCGTCGATGATTCGAGAAGTCGAAGCACACCCGGCGCCTGGCCGGTAGAACTAACGACAACGATGGACTTTTTTTTCATCATTACCTCGCTACTGAAGATCGCAATTCTGCTGGGGGTGATCTTGTTCATGGTGTCTTACGCAGTGTACGCGGAGCGCCGGGTAAGCGCGTTTATTCAGGACCGCGTCGGCCCGAATCGCGTAGGGCCCGCCGGTCTTCTCCAGCCCATCGCGGACATGTTCAAGCTGCTGCTGAAAGAAGATTTCACGCCGCACGCTACGAATACATTTTACTACTGGCTGGCGCCATGCCTCGCGGTAATGCCGGCCATCATCACCATCGCGGTCGTGCCGTTCGGCAGCACGTTGTTCGGTGTGCCGATGGTGATTGCCGACGTTAACGTCGGAATCTTCTTTGTATTCGCGATCTCATCGTTAGGCGTTTACGGGATCGTCATCGGCGGTTGGGCGTCCAACTCGAAATATCCCTTCCTCGGCGGCATTCGTTCCAGCGCGCAGATGCTTTCTTATGAGCTTTCGCTCGGGCTCGCTGTCATTCCGGTTTTTCTCATGGTTGGAAGTTTGCGGCTGACGAGCGTCGTGCAGTACCAGATCGACCACGGCTGGTTTATTGCGCCTTTCGTTGGGGACCTGATGAATCCATGGAAATGGCTGCTCGCGATTCCAATGATCATCTCATTCCTTGTGTTCATGATCGCGATTTTCGCCGAAACAAACCGGCTGCCATTCGATTTGCCGGAAGCCGAGCAGGAGCTCGCCGGGGGCTACAACACCGAATACAGCTCGATGAAGTTCGCGCTTTATTTTCTCGGCGAATACGCCGCGATGATCACTGGGTCTTCTGTTGTCGTGACGCTATTTTTTGGCGGCTGGCATTTCCCCGGCATACCGGATGGCTCCCACGGATGGATCTTCGGCCTGATCAACATCGCAGTCTTTTTCACAAAGGTCGCCGTCGTGATTTTCTTGTTTATGTGGGTGCGCTGGACGCTGCCGCGATTTCGATGGGATCAGCTGATGCGATTGGGCTGGCTTTTCTTTTTCGAGATTGCGCTCGTGAACATTTTTTTTGTGGCAGCAATTCTCGCTTACACGCCAAGATTATGAATCTGGAAACCAGGAAACCACGAAGGTTTAACAAAAGCTCAATCCTGGATTCCTGGGTTCCAGATTGAACGCTCATGACCATTACTGTTCCACGACCGAGATTGAACTGGCGCGAGCGATTGTATCTGCCAGCCATTGCCGCCGGTCTGGCAATCACGTTTAAGCATTTCAAAAATATGCTGCTCGGACGCACCAAGGTGACGATGCAATATCCCGAGCAAAAATGGGACACTCACCTGCCGGATTATTACCGCGGCGCACCTGCGCTGGTGCGCGACACGGATGGAAGAGTGCGCTGTGTGGCGTGTCAACTTTGCGAATTCATTTGTCCGCCACGCGCGATCAAAATTATTCCCGGCGAGATTGCTCCGTCCGATCGCTTTGCCAAGGTCGAAAAATTTCCTCAAGAATTCGATATCGACATGATCCGCTGCATTTACTGCGGGATGTGCGAGGAAGTTTGTCCGGAGCAGGCGATTTTTCTCCGTAAAGATTATGCCATCACCGGCTTCACGCGTGCCGACATGTTGCATCACAAAGAAAAACTTCTCGAGATCGGCGGAGTAATGCACGGCGTGGTGCTCAAATGGAACGAGAAGAAATAACGCCACGGATTAACACGGATGATCACAGATTTTTCAGAATTCGCTCTTAGATCCGTGTTTGATCCGTGTTCATCTGTGGCTTGAAAAATGTCCCCTTTCCTATTTTGGATTTTTGCAGTGTTCACGGTGATTTTCGGCGCGGCTGTCGTGCTTAATCGGAACCCGGTCGCGAGCGCGCTGAGCCTGGTTGTTTCATTCCTCGGGTTGTCAGCGCTGTTCATGTCCCTCGACGCGTTTTTTGTCGGCATCATTCAGGTTCTCGTCTATGCAGGCGCGGTGATGGTGCTTTTCCTTTTCATCATCATGCTGCTCGACATCCGAGTCGAAGAACGACGCCGGATCAACTTGCTCGCCGCCGCGGGGGGCATCGGAGTGGCCGTAATCTTGCTGATTCAGATCTGCGTTGTCATTGAGCACTTTCAACCTGCGCGACGCATTTTTCCGCCGCTGGCAAGATCGACAACGGATGATGTGTGGAATATCGGCCGGCTACTTTTCAGCAACTACAATCTGCCCTTCCAAATCATCGGCGTCCTGGTGCTCGTTGCCACAGTCGGGGTGGTCCTCCTGAGCCGACGGGAATCACGGTAACATGATCACACTCGGCGATTATTTAGTCGTAAGCGCAATTCTTTTCACGATCGGCTTCGCCGGCGTAATGCTACGTCGGAACCTGATCGTCATTTTGATGTCGCTCGAGCTTATGTTGAACGCGGCCAATCTGTCGCTCGTGGCATTCTCACGATTTCGCGTCGGTCCCAACGGTTTGCCGGATTACAACGCGCAGGTGCTCGTCTTTTTCGTCATCACTGTGGCGGCGGCGGAAGTAGCGGTGGGGCTTGCGCTTCTTGTTGCGCTATATCGCGCGAGGCAAACTACGGATGTAGCCGACATCACCAGCCTCAAGTTCTAACCCGCGAATCAGACGGAGCAATGAACTCATTCTATCCGTGGCTGATCCTTCTCGCACCGTTCGCGAGCGCGACGGTGATCACGCTCTTCACGCTCCGATGGAAATCATTGAGCAGTATGATTTCCATCGCCGCGGTGCTCGTTAGCTTTTGCTGCAGTTGCTTGGTCTTCGCTCAGTCAGCCGCGGCTGCACCTGAGTTCCTGTGGCTCGATCTCCCGCCGATCTTTCGTGTGCCGCTCGGCCTAACGCTTGATCAGTTGAGCAGGACGATGGCCGTTGTGGTTTCCGGTGTCGGAGCGCTGATTCACATTTATTCGCTCGGTTACATGCGGGACGACGAGGGCAAGTCCCGTTTTTTCGCCGCGCTGTCCCTCTTCATGTTCGCGATGCTCGGAATCGTTTTTGCGAACAATTTCGTGATGCTGTTCATCTTCTGGGAATTGGTCGGGTTCACGTCATATGTTTTGATCGGCCACTGGTTTTATCGCGACGCGGCTGCGGATGCGGCCAACAAAGCATTCATTACAACGCGAATTGGCGATTTCGGATTCATGACTGGCATCCTCATGATTTGGATGACCACTGGCTCCGTCGTGTTTGCGGAAGTCGCGCCGCGAATCTCAATGTTAGGCGGTCATCCAACATTTGTCGCAACTGTCGCGCTTTTAATTTTCTGCGGCGCGGTCGGAAAATCTGCGCAATTTCCGCTGCACGTCTGGTTACCGGACGCGATGGAAGGTCCGACGCCAGTCTCGGCGTTGATTCACGCGGCCACGATGGTTGCAGCCGGCGTTTACATGCTGGTGCGCGTTGCGTTCATCATTCAAGCATCACAAACGGCACTTCTGGTCATCGCGTGGATCGGCACGATCACAGCGGTGATGGCGGCGTTGATCGCGACGCAGCAAGACGATATCAAACGCATTCTCGCCTATTCCACGCTGTCGCAACTCGGTTACATGGTGATGGCTGTGGGTCTCGCCTCAAACGAGGCGGCCATGTTCCACCTTTTCACTCACGCGTTCTTTAAAGCGCTCCTGTTTCTCGCGGCTGGCTCGGTCATCGTGATGCTTCATCACGAGCAGAACATTTGGAAGATGGGCGGTCTGCGCCAAAAACTTCCGATCACTTTTGCCACTTTCGGTGCGGGCGCGCTGGCGTTGATCGGCTGTCCCCCGTTCAGCGGATTTTTCAGTAAGGACGCGATTCTCGCGGTCGCCTACGAACACAACCTGCCGATTTTCGCTGTGGCGTTGTTCACCGCGTTCCTGACTGCCTTCTACGTGATACGCATGCTCATCATTGTCTTCTTCGGTAACTCACGCAGCGACAACGCGCGCGAAGGTCGCGAGTCACCGCCAGTCATGACATTGCCGTTGATCGTGCTCGCAATCCTCGCAACGTTCGGTGGATTTGCATTTTTCGCTCGAAACTTTCTCAAGCTCCCAACCGAAAAAGAAGCAGCGATCCTTGTTCCTGTGCTAGCCATCATCGCCCTGATTCTCGGAGTTGGACTCGCCATTGCACTTTACCGCGGACGCGCGACTGAAGCGCTAAAGGTCGAGTTGTTGCGCCGCAAATTCTATTTCGACGAGTTCTATGGCTGGCTCATTTATTGGACGCAGGAGCTGCTAGCTCGCGTGGCAGCCTTCATTGATCGCTGGGTCATCGATGCAGGCGCGGTGGGGGGAAGCAGTCGAGGAGCCTGGGGCATCGGCGCGGTCTTGCGATTAATCCAAGTCGGCAATCTTCAAGCATACGCGTTCC
>JBARAJ010000219.1:0-5777 GCA_049791915.1 Candidatus Udaeobacter sp. | reverse complement strand
CTCATCCCAGCGCACTGCGCATTTGCCTTTTTCGCTGCGCAGATGTGCTTCGGTCAGCAGTTCGCACAAGTTTTTGTAGCCGGTGCGATTTTCCACCAGCACCGGCAGAATGCTTCCGTCTTCCATTGACAATTCAGAGCCGATGATTGGCCGGACGCCGTGCTCGTGCGCAGCGACCGAAAATCGTTGCGCCCCGTAAACGCCATTGCGATCGAGCAACGCGATCGCTGGCATTTCCAGTTCCGCTGCGACCTCCGCTAATTGCTGGGGGGAAGATCCGCCGCTCAAAAAGCTGAACGCGCTGCAGCAATGCAATTCGCAGTAGCTCATTGCAGTCCGTGAATCGTTAATCGTTGAATCGTTACATCGGATTGGCCGATGGAAAGCCCGGCCTCGCCGCTATCGGCGGCTGCGTTACGGCACGGTTCACAAATCTCGAATTACGATTTCCCTTAGTCATAAACGCCGTCGATTTTCCAAACGCCGTCGCGAGCGTGCGCGCGAACTAATTCACCATTTTGCAATTGCAGATCCCACTCGGCGCGCCCCCACGATTTTTCGTCCCACCAATTTCCGGAAAGAAAATACGGGCCGCGTTTGGCGATGATTTTTCCAGATATTTCTGCGCTACGAACGTGCGCTGGCGTATCCTCATCCCGCAAGACAGACGCAGAGACTGCCGGCCGAAACCGGCGCAGCGCCGGAGATAACGGAGCACAGCCATCCTGGCTGTGGGGCAGGCAGGCATCTTGCCTGCCGTTTCTTTTGCAGGCGAGGACGCCTGCTTGCCCCACAGGTTGGAAGCCTGTGCTACAAAACAGCTGCATGCGAAATGCATCGGGGCGATGCGTCTCTTCCAGAACCGGTGTGCCGATCCGATCGCCGCCCAGAAGAGCGGTCAAACGGGCGAGTGTTTCTGAGAGTTGATGCGGGTTGCGCAATGTCGTTTCAAATAATCCGAATTGTTCGCCGGCAGGTTTGATCGGCTCTGCGCTCAGCGCAACGGCAACGATCGGATGCTCGGATCGAAAATTCTCCAGATGCGTCTGGAGCATCCGGAACAGAAGATCGACATCGTTTGTCGGCTGCGGAATTTTGAAAACACGCTCGTAACTCTGTTTGCCCGCCACGGCGGGTTCGTCTTGGCGCGAATTCGCGAACGTGATTCTCATCGTCAGTTCCTTTGCGACCATATAAATTGCTGCCAAACGCACGGCAAGTTGCTCCAAAAAACGGCGGAGAATAAAAAGCAACGGCTCGGCTGTTTCGATTTCCCGCTCAAACTCAAAGCTTTCCTGAAACGACTCCGGCGGCCGAATCAGTTTGAGTAGTCGACTGGATCGTCCGTTCGCTCGCTCCCACATGCGGACCGCTTCGGGGCCAAGGCGCGCGCCAAGCTGTTCCTTATCCAGAGCCGCCAGCTGGCCCAGCGTATGGACCCCCCATTTGTGCAGAATCGCGAAGATTTCCTGCACCTTCATCTGCCCTTCCATGCAGGCAATCTAGAGCATGATGAGATATATGTTCAAGTGAACATTTTAAACAACGGCCGATAACACAGGCATCCCTACCTGTCCGGTCGAGCGGGCATCCTGCCTGCTCGGGAAACGCCAGGCTGGGAAGCCTGCGCGACGTGTCAGGCTGGAAGCCTAAGTTACGATTTCCACCGGGCATTTCGGCAGCGCTTGCATAAACGCGCGGCCATAGGGTTTAGTCACGATGCGGTTGTCGAGGATGACAATGATGCCGCGATCGGTCTTGGTTCGAATCAGACGGCCTACGCCTTGTCGCAATTTCAGGACTGCTTCCGGCAACGAATATTCAGTAAACGGGTCGCCACCGCGCTCCTCGATCAGCTCCAGTTTCGCTTCTGTGAGGGGATGATCCGGCACGGCAAACGGCAGTCGCGTGATGATCACATTTGAAAGCGCCTCGCCTGGAACATCCACGCCGCCCCAAAAACTGTCTGTGCCGAAGAGCACACTGCGCGGCGTTGATTTGAATTGCTCAAGCAATTTGCTACGCGGCGCTCCCCCACCCTGAACGAAAATGTTGATATCCTCCGTCTCAAAAAAATTCTCCATCGCGCCTGAGACCTGCTGCATGTCGCGATAGCTCGTGAACAGGACAAACGCGCGACCTTCACTCTGCTGCACAAAATGCGCGATCCAATGTTCGAGGGCTTTGTGATAACCACCGTCGCGGGGATCGGGCATTTTTTGAACGACGAACATCTTCATCTGCTTCTGAAAATTGAAGGGGCTTCCGAGCTCCAACGCCTCGGCTTCCGTTGCCCCGATGCGCGTGCGGAAATAAGCGAGGTCCGGGCGGCCCACGGCCAGAGTAGCACTGGTCATCACGCAACAGCAGTTGTCGCGAAAGAGCATCCGTCGCAGCACCGGCGCTAGATCGATGGGCGCGGCGTTTAGCGCGAGGAAGCGTTCAGTTCTGCCAGTGCGCTCGACCCAATACACATGCTCCGGCTTGCTTTGCTCCAGGAAAATGGAAATGCCGTTTCGCGCATCACGAATGCGCAGGCCGAACTCTTGTAGCTCCGCTTTCAATATTTCGTCATCGGCGCGTTTAACAACGTCGGCAATGCGCGCCTGAAGCGAGGTCAACCGCGCTGTAATCGTGTCGGGGACAAGTTCGACATCACGCACGCGAAATTCGCGGCCTTTGCGAAAATTCGATTTCGAATCGACTGCGGAAAAAAACTTGTCAACGTCATCGATCAGTTCCGCCGCGAGTCGCACGCCAACCGCATCGCGCGTTACGGTGAAAAGACCTTTGCGAGTGCGCGCATTGTAGAGCCGCTGGATCGCCGATCGCAGTCCGTATTGCGAGACGCCGATACCGATTTGCTTCGACGCGACTTGCTCGACGGTGTGCGCTTCATCAAAAATGATGAAGTCATTTGGGAACAGGAAACCGCTCTCGCGTTCTTCCTGCATATCGGGCGATCCCAGCAAAATGAACAGCAGCGTGTGATTGAGCACGATCACGTCCGCCGCTAGCAGGCGTTTGCGGGCCTGCTGATAGAAACACCGCGGATCCTGTCCACAGGTCTTTTGAGTGCAGATATGCGCTTCGCTGCACACTTGCGTCCAAACTTTTGGGTCGGGCTCCACCGAAAGATCGCTGAGCGATCCGTCGCGCGTCGTGCGCGCCCATTCCGCTAGCCGCTGCAATTCGCTCCGCTCCGGGCCGGTAAAAAGTTCCTGCTCGCTTTGCAAGGCTCGCTCGAGGCGGCGTGGGCACAGATAATTTTGCCGGCCTTTCATCAACGCTGCCTCAAACTCGACTGGCAGCACCTTTTTCAAGATTGGAATGTCTTTGTGCAGCAATTGTTCCTGAAGATTGATGGTATGTGTTGAAACAATTGCCTTTTTGTGGTGCTCGAGCGCGAACAGAACCGACGGCACCAGGTAGCCCAGCGATTTGCCCACGCCAGTGCCCGCTTCAACTATCAAATGCTTTTCTTCCTCCAGCGCTTGCGCGACGCGAACTGCCATTTCCTGCTGCTCCGGACGAAACTCGAAATTCTTTGCTTTCGAGAGCGGACCCTTCTCGGAGAAGAAGTCGCGGACGCGTTCCACCAAATTGCTGCCCAGATTGTCTTTCAGTGCGATCATGATGAGGAAATGACGAAGCACGAATGACGAATGACGAAAAAAGCACGAAGCACGAATGACAGAAAGGCGACGTCGCAATCGCTCGGCACTCGATCATTCGCCATTCCTTCGAGCTTCGTCATTCGGATTTGGTCATTGTTTCTCTAGGAATTTGGCGCACACCGCCTACTTGAGTAGGCTAATTACGGCAGAACATTTCTAAATCGCAATGCGACTTCTCGATCGATACGTCATTCGAAGCTTTGTGCAGGTTTATTTTTACTGCATCGCCGGATTCACCTCGATCTGGCTCATCTTCGACGTCAGCGACAATATCTCGAGTTTCATTGACAACCATATTCCACTGTCTCTGGTCGTTCGCTATTACGCTACTCAGATCCCGCAGGTGTTCATTATCCTGCTGCCGGTTGCGCTTTTGTTGTCCCTTCTTTTTGCGCTCGGGCGAATGTCGCGGTCGAATGAAATTGTTTCCATGCTCACGGCAGGCGTGAGCCTTCCCCGTGTTCTGGTACCGCTGATCGGCATCGGTCTGCTGACGGTGGCAGCGAGCATGGCGCTCAACTATTCGTTGGCACCGCATGCGGAGCTAGCGCGCAAATTGTTCCTTTCAGAAGCGCAGTCGCGTCCTGCACGCAATATTCAGGGACAAGTCTTTCGCAATCGAACCGACTTGCGCACGTGGTTTATCCAGAATTTTCGCCTTGGCGACAACACCTTCAACAACGTGCAGGTGCTGCAACAGGATGCGAACGACAATATCGTCATGAGTTACGTGGCCGGCCGGGCTTATTTCCGGCCTCAGACAAAGACATGGGATTTGGAGAATGTGCGGCTTGCTTACTACGATGTGACTGGAAACATCACCAAGGAAGACTTTCGTCCTACGCTAACAATCGAGCACTGGACTGAGACACCGTTTCGACTGAGCAGCGCGAACGTGCAAGCGGAATCCCTGAGCGTACCGGAACTGAGCGAATACCTGTATTTCAATTCGGACTTTCCGCCGACGTTGTTGGCGCCGTTTCGCACTCATTTCCACTATAGGCTGGCGTTGCCGTGGACGTGCATGGTCGTTGTGTGTATTGCCGCGCCGCTTGGAATCGGGTACTCGCGTCGCGGTGTTTTATCCAGTGTTGCCGCTGCAGTGATCCTCGTATTCACGAATAACTTCCTCGTACATCTTTTTCTCGCGCTGGGAGAAGGCGACCGCGTTCCCGGATGGATTGCCGCGTGGACGCCGAATATTCTTTTCGCGGGAATTGGTTTGTATTTGCTCTATCTTCGCGCCTCAAATCGCGAACCTCCCAGCCTTAATCTCTTCGCCGCGCGGCGTATAGTTGCACGATGAACCCGCTCCCAAACGAATGGGCGATCAAGCATCGCGCCGACTCGTGCGCCGTGACGCAACGGCCGTTTGTGCCCGGCGAATACTTTTATACCCTCCTGTATCACGGCGCTGATGGTTACCGGCGAGAGGATTTGAGCGAAGAGGCGTGGCAACGCCGGAATGAAAATATTCGACCTTTTTCATTTTGGAAATCGCGTTACGAGCCGTTGCCGCCAAAGCCGGCCGAAGCCGTGCCCAAGGAAAGTGCAGAGCAACTCTTTCGGCGTTTGATGGCGTCGGATTCACCGCCTGCAAACGCCTGTTACGTCCTGGCGGCCATGCTCGAACGAAAACGTGTTTTGAAACAAATGAAGACCGAATCCCGCGACGGCGGGAAACGCGTTCTCATTTACGAACAAGGTTCCACAGGCGACGTGTTCGTCGTGCCTGACCCGCAATTGCGCTTGGACGAATTGGAAAATGTGCAGAATGGGGTGGCAGAGTTACTTCGCAGAGCCGCTCAAAGCGGATAATGTTTAAGCCAACCTGCTGATGACCACAGAAACACCGACCATCAAGTACAAGATCGGCAACGAGCGCCTGATCGGCGTGACCGAAAACGCCGCGCGCAAGCTAGCTTCACTGCTTAAAGAAAAAGGTCAGCCAGAGGGCGCGCTGCGCCTCAAGGTGGTCGGTGGCGGTTGCTCCGGCCTGCAATACGTGATGGATTTGGTCGATGGACCGAAGGAGCGCGACATTCTTGTTCCGACGCAAAACGTGCACCTCGTCGTCGATCCAAAGAGCGCGCTATTCGT
>JBARAJ010000218.1:0-13927 GCA_049791915.1 Candidatus Udaeobacter sp. | reverse complement strand
AGCGAAATGCCCGGGCCGGCGCTGCCAGTTACCGCAAGATATCCGGAATATGAGCAACCCAGCGCGATCGAAACCGATGCCAGCTCGTCCTCGGCCTGCACGAAAATGCCCCCGTACTTTGGCAGCTCGCGCCGCAAAGTTTCCATCACGGACGACCATGGCGTAATCGGGTAGCCGGCGCCGAAGCGCACGCCGCCCGCGATCAGGCCGTAGGCGATCGCCTGGTTACCGTCCATCGTGATCTGAGCACGACCGCTAGCTCTCGGGATGTGCTCGAATCGATAATGCTTGGTTAAAACGTTCCCGACCGGATACGCGTAGCCGGCTTGGAATGCCATCAAAGCCGTGTTGACGATGCTCTCGTCTTTCCCGGCGAATTTTTCGCCGATGATTCTTTTCAGTTTCTCGACATCGAGATTAAAAATTTTCGTGATCAGGCCGAGCACGAAAATGTTTTTGCCCTTATCCTTGGCGGTGCCGCCGAGCGCTTCAACGGTTAGCCCAGTGATCGGCACGCCGACGTAAACGAAACGTTTATCGTCGAGGTTAGGCTCAACGTTGTCTGAATCGTAAAGCAACACGCCGCCCTCGCGGAGGAAGCTGACGTGGTCCTGGTAGCTGTGCTGGTAAAACGCGACCAGAAAATCGGCTTCATCACCAGCCGATAACACTTCGCCAGAACCGATGCGCACCTGAAAAATAGACGGACCACCCGAGATCGTCGCCGGGATGGTCATGTAGGTCATGACATCGTGCTCACTGCGGCCGGCCAGTCGGGCAAGGAACGCGCCGGCGGTTTGAATTCCATCCTGAGAATTACCTGCGAGCCGGATTACCGCGTCCTGAATGCTTTCAGGCCGCAGATCGGCTCTGCCGGTGTTCGGCGCCGTCGTTTGTGCAGCAGTATTTGGTCCTTCGCTCACGGAATTAGAAAATTAACAGAATTGGAGCAGCATTCCACCGCCAATTGAAGGTGTGCGGCGCAACGGTCGGGCCAAAGTTGCCGTACCCCACGTAACGGGACCGCGGAAACGCTTGCGCCAGTTTTTTGTCGGCGATCGTCCGGTCCTGGTAACTGTGCTGGTAAAACGCCGCCAGAAAATCGGCTTCGTCCCCCGTTTCGCCAATCCCCACGCCGTCCGGTCAGTTTTCGCGTATCCAACGCCCGGCCTGATCCTCCTGCAATGCGTCGAAATAAGGCACATCGGCTTGCACAAACCAGTCAAGCACCGCCCAAAAAAGCAAAAAAAGTTCGTTCATTCATGCAATTGTAAACGATAAACCTGAACACCTCGGATTTTACCCGGCAGATTCATTCCCAGGCCGCGGTGGTTATGCGCATCTCGCCGGATCGCGCTGCACAGAGCAGTCCGTTGCTTTGGTTGAACCTTGTCTGTCTCGATGCGCCATTGATCGCGATCTGCTGGGGGTGGATTTTCGCGCACAGCTTCCACTTGTCCGTCCGCCTCGGGCACTGGGCAGTGTTGTTTCTTACAGCATGGATCATCTATCTGGCGGACCGTCTTGGCGATTCACTCTCGGTGGTCGCAGGTGAACCGAAATCGCTGCGACAACAATTCTGCTTACGGCACAAAAACATTTGGTTCGTCTCTATCACTTGTGTCGGCGTCGTCGACCTTATCGTTGTCTTGCGAGCGGTGAGCTACGAAACGGCTGTACTCGGCGGGATACTCGGTGCGTTCACAATCGCTTATCTAGCGATCAATCATGCGCATAGCCAAATTT
Source organism: Candidatus Udaeobacter sp. (assembly GCA_049791915.1). Lineage (GTDB taxonomy): Bacteria > Verrucomicrobiota > Verrucomicrobiia > Chthoniobacterales > UBA10450 > Udaeobacter. Next base: position 12,181 of record JBARAJ010000218.1, on the reverse strand, counting down.
GGGAGACGATTCCGCTGAAAGAATTTATCATTGGCTCATTATTTGCGGCCGGCACTTTGGTGGGCGTCACACCTCATATCTTCGCGGAAAGATCGGCAATGATTTTCGCGGCCATTCTCTTCGCCGCACTTTGCTCGCTGAACTGCGTTAGCATTGCGATCTGGGAACGGGAGCTCGATCGAATTCAGGGCAAGCATTCAATCGCGACGCGCTGGGCGCATGCGAACTCTTTCGCGCGTACGCTCCTCTTTTTGTTGCCGGCAGCATCAGTCCTTCTATGTCTGGTCGATCCTGGCGGCTGGCCAGTGATGTCGTGTGTCGGAGCAAGCAGCATTTTGTTAGGCGCGTTGAGCTTTGTCCGAGTGTCACGAGATGAACGCAGTGCTCTGGCCGACATCGTTCTTTTTACGCCTCTCGCTTTGTTCGTTGCGGAGAAGGTCTTGTGAGCTTCGATCTTGTTGCACGCCATTATCACTGGCTCGAGACGATTACTTTCGGCAATGCATTGCAACGAGCCCGGACTTACTGGATCGACAGGATCCCGCGGCCAAGACGCACGCTAATCCTGGGTGAAGGCGACGGCCGTTTCCTTTGCGAGCTCGTGCGCGCCTATCCAAAGATCGATGTCGATTGCGTTGATGCGAGCGAGACAATGCTTCAGCTCGCCCGCGCTCGCCTCCGCCGCACGCATTCCGAATCGACTTCACACGTCGATTTTATTTGTGAAGACATTCTGAAATGGTCGCCGAAAGGATCGTACGATCTTTTGGTCACACACTTCTTTCTCGATTGTTTTCCTGGCAGAGAACTACAGGCGATCATTGCAAAACTGGCGCGCGCTGCCGAGCCTGGCGGTTTCTGGTTGATCGCGGATTTCACAATCCCGCGGAACAGCTTTGCACGAGCCCGTGCCAGATTGTGGCTGCGAATGATGTACACGTTCTTTCGAGCGGTCGCTGGAATTGCCGCGACCGAACTTGTCGATCCGACTCCCTATTTGGACAGACACGGATTCATCCGCGGTTCGGAGAATGTATCGCGAGGAAGGATGCTGAGATCCGACGTGTATGTTGCTGCGATCAACTCACGTAATCCGGCAAGTCAAATTGGCCGCCGAGAAGACGTTATGGTCACCAAATCTGACTGCTGGTTAGGCGACGCTCACCAGGTCTAATCCGTCGACCCGGCGGCACCTTCCGCACGATCGAGCCCGCGCCGTTTGAGCAATGGTTCGATGTAGGGATCGCGTCCGACGAAATTCTTAAATAGGCCGAGGGCGTCAGCGGATCCGCCGCGCGAGAGCAACATGGCGCGAAACCGGTCGCCGTTCTCGCGCTTCAATCCGCCGTGCTGCTTGAACCACTCGACCGTGTCGGCATCGAGCACTTCACTCCAGAGATAGGAGTAATATCCGGCCGAGTAGCCGCCGGCGAAAGCGTGTGAAAAATAGAAGCTGCGATAACGCGGCGGCACTGGCGGAAAGTCGACCCCGGCTTTGCGCAATGCTTCCGCTTCAAACGCAACTGCGTCTTTCGGAATGTCAGATGGACTCAGTTGATGCCATGCCTGGTCGAGTAGCGAGGCCGACAGGTATTCGGTGGTCTTGAATCCCTGGTTGAATTTTTCCGCGGCCTTGACCTTGTCGAGCAACGCCTGCGGCATTGGTTCGCCGGTTTTGTAATGTTTCGCGTAATTGGCGAGGACTTCCGGCCACGGAGCCCACATCTCGTTTACCTGCGACGGATACTCGACGAAATCACGCGGCACGCTCGTTCCGCTGAACCGCGGATATTTTACGTTCGAAAACATGCCGTGTAGCGCGTGCCCGAATTCGTGAAAAGCGGTCCGCACTTCATCTTGAGTGAGCAGTGTTGGTTCGCCCGGCGGCGGCTTCGGGATGTTGAGGTGATTCGCCACAACCGGCTTCGTCCCGAACAGATCGTTTTGTCGGACATAAGCATTCATCCACGCGCCCCCATGTTTGGACGGCCGCGCATAGTAGTCGCCGATGAAAATCGCCAGCGGTTTTCCATCGCGATCGTAAACTTCCCAGACGCGCACGTCCGGTTGATAGACCGGCAGGTCGTTCCGCTCTTTGAACGTGAGCCCGTATTCCTTGTTCGCGGCGAAAAACACGCCGTCGACGATGACATGATTCAGCTCGTAATACGGACGCACCTCCGATTCGTCGAACGCATATTTCGCCTTGCGCACTTTCTCGGAATAAAAATCCCAATCACTCGCCGCAATTTTGAATCCGCCCTTCTCTTCATCGACAATTTTCTGCATATCGGCGGCTTCGCGTTTTGCATTGCCGACAGCCGGCGGCGCAAGATCGGCCAGAAGTTTGTTCACGGTGGGCACATCGTGCGCGGTTTGGTCTTCGAGTTGATATGCCGCCCAGTTTGAATAGCCGAGCAGCTTTGCTTTCTCGGCGCGCAGCTGCGCGGTCCGCAAGACGATATTGCGCGTATCGAACTCGCCGCCTTTGCTGTTGCGCCCGAGGGAGGTTTGCATGATTCGCTCGCGCAGTTGTCGGTTTTCTAACGAGCCAAGCAGGGGCTGGCCAGTCGTATTCTGAATTTGAATAACGAATTTGCCTTCCTTGTGCTCCGCTTTCGCGGCCGCGGTAACGCTTGCCATTTGGTTATCGGAAAGACCGGTCAGATCTTCCTTGCGATCAACGACGACCGAAGATGCGTTCTTTTCCTTCAAAACGTTTTGTTCGAATTGGGTCTGCAGAGTTGCCAGCTCGGCATTGATTTTCTTGAGCTTTTCCTTGTCCTCATCGGAGAGCTTCGCTCCCGCGCGCACGAAATCCTTGTAATAACGTTCGAGTAAGTAGGCCGATTCCGGATCGAGCCCGAGCTCATCGCGTTTCTCATAGAGCGCCTTGACTCGCGCGAACAACTTCGAATTCAAAAAGATCTCGTCATGGTGCGCGGCAAGCTTCGGCGCCATTTCTTTATCGATCTTCTGCCGGGCCGGGTTTGTATCGCACGCGTTGAGGTTCGAAAACGTGCGTTCGGCGCGATCGAGCAATCGGCCGGTGCGCTCGAGCGAGACGATCGTGTTGTCGAACGTCGGCGCCTCGGAATTATTCGCGATCGGCTCGATCTCCTTCAATTGCTCACGCATTCCGGCTTCGATGGCGGGGACGAAATGCTCGTCCTTGATCTTGTCGAAGGGTGGGTACTGATATGGCAGGCCGCTCTCGGCTGCTAACGGATTGTCCTTGAGATCGACGGCGAACACGGCGGTGATTTGCGCAACGTTGAGCAGCGCGCAAGCAAAGAAACAAAGACGCAGTGACATAAGACGTAAACTTGTCGTCACGTAACGCCCGGATGCAAATGTTTCGGAAGCGCAGCCCTGCCCACGTTTTTTGACGCGTCGACAGGTTGGGAGCTATCCAAGCTCGTCCGGAAGCCGCGTCTACGTGACAGCGTTGTTCAACTATGTCGTCGTCGGCAGACCGGCCGCTTTCCAGGCTTTCAAGCCGCCGGCCATCGAGCGGACGTTTTTGTAACCCATTTTTTGCAGGGTCTCGGCGGCAAGTGCGGACCGGCCGCCGCCGCCGCAATGACAAATGATCATCGCGTTCGGGTCGGGAACTTTTTCTTCAATGTCGAGCTCGATCGTGCCGCGACTCATGTGAGTCGCTCCGAGAATGTGTCCTTCATCCCATTCGTCTTTATCGCGAACATCGACTACGACCGCGTCGCTGCTGTTTAATTTCGCCGCCGCATCCTGCGGCGAAATCTCGGTTATGTGCTTCTTCGCTTCGTCGACGAGTTTTTGGAAACCACTGTGTTCAGCCATCTCTGAATTTGTCCGCAGATTTCGCAGATTCACGCAGATTTTCAAAAGACGACGCGCAGGGTCGGTGGTCGTAAGACCGCCGCTAAGGCCAATCAGCGATCGAAACATTTGCGATTTGAAAAATCACCGGCGCCTGCAGACTGGCGGCAACAGTCTGGCCCACATCGACGCTGCGCGAGATCACCACGCCGTCGGTAGGGGAAGTGATCGTGCAGTGATCAAGATCGGCCTTCGCTTTGTCCAGCGCGCCTTGTTTGATTTTCACATTGGCCTCGGCTTGATGCAGAGTCGCCATCGCCTGATCGAGGTCTGCCTGCGACGACGTTTTTCTGCCAAAGAGGTCCTGAGTGCGCTTGGCGTTCAGCTTCGCCAGTTCGAGCGCAGCCTGTGCGCTGGCGACATCACCTTCGGTCTGAGTCACGGTGGCTTGGAAAAGCGCTGGATCAATCCGCGCCACCACCTGGCCGGCTTTGACCTGTGAATTGTAATCTACGAACAACTTTGAGATGTTCCCGGAGACCTGGCTACCCACCTGCACGTTGAGCACAGGATTGAGCGTGCCCGTGGCGGTCACCGCCTGCGTAATCGAGCCCCGTGTGACGTTCGCAGTCTGGTAAGTTGCAGCGCCGCTGGTCCGCAAGTGCCGAACAACAAACGCAATCAGGAACAGTCCGCCGATTGCGATAAGCCAGGGTAAAAAACGTTTCATTCAATTCGCAGGTTGACGGCTTCTGTAACCCATCTCGTAATGTCATTCTAAGCGGAGCGAAGAATCTCTGGTCATTTCTGGATCGGTTCTCGCAGAATACAAATCGAGATGTTTCGCTTCGCTCAACATGACAAGCCTAATCAATGACAGCCAAAGGTGATGCGCCGCTACATCGAAATCTATTCCATCATGCTGCGCAACTCGCTCATCCGGGATTTGAGTTTCAAGGCGAACTTTCTGTTGTGGATGGTGGTGGAGATTCTTTGGTTCTGCGGGCAAATCGTTTTTTTCAGCATCATTTTTGGAAATGTCGATCACATCGGCGACTGGACGAAATGGGAAGTCGTGCTGCTGGTCGGGACGCACCAGATCATCGCACAGCTTTTCCAGGCTTTCTTTTTCGTGAACCTCGCAAATATCCCCGAGCTCGTGCGCATGGGAAAACTGGATTCCCTTCTGGTGTTACCGATCGACAGCCAATTCGCCGTGTCCACCAAACAATTCAGCCTCGACAGCATTATCAACGCCCTGCTCGGTGCCGCGGTAGTTTGCGTATCGCTGTCCAAGCTGAGCATCGTACCGAACGCACTTTCCATTTTGCTTTATGTTGTCGCACTTGGTTTCGGAATCGCCGTGCATTACTCCATCATGCTCGGCCTGGCCGCGGTGAGTTTTTGGATCATTCGCGCGCAGGGACTGGTGTATGGGTATTTCAACTTTCTCAATATCGCGCGGTATCCCGACGTCATTTTCCCGTGGTTTTTCCGGCTGATTTTTGGCTGGGTGATTCCGGTGGTGATCATTGCGAACATCCCCGCGCGGCTGCTCATCAAATCACTCGGTCAACCGTTCCCTTTGATGCTGCATCTAATCATCGCGTCGACGATTGTATTCTGGCTATCCCGCGTGTTTTGGAAATTCGCGCTGCGACATTATTCCAGCGCGAGCTCGTGAGTTGTAGGGTGCGCTGTCCTCAACGCATTGGCTAGGAATATCCGCTGAGGACAGCGGACGCTACAGCCGGGAAATCACGCTTTATTGACGAAAGCCGCCTCGACCGCGACGCTCGATTGGCTTAGGTAAATCTCGGCAATGATCATTGAAGTAAAAGTTCCCTCGGTTGGTGAGTCGGTGACCAGTGGAGTCGTCTCCGCCTGGCACAGGAAGTCTGGCGAGTTCGTGAACGAAGGCGAACCGCTTTTCGCACTCGAGACGGACAAGGTCTCCACAGATATCGTGGCCGAAAAATCCGGCGTACTCGAAACAAAAGTGCCCGAAGGCCAGGAGGTAAAGATCGGTGAAGTCGTTGCAGTGATCGACGATTCGAAGCAGACGTCGAAACAAGGCAAAGAAGAAAAACCAAAAAAGAAAGAGCCTGAGAAAAAGCCAGCTGTAGCCGCGGGCGACTTGTCCGCCGTAGCCTCGGCAAAGGCGGATGACCGCGGCAGGCCGAAGTCACCGTCTCCGGCTACAGATCTCTCCCCGGCAGTCCGGCGGATTGTGGAAGAAGAGAAGATTGAGCCGAATGAAATTGCCGGCACAGGCCTGGGCGGCCGACTAACCAAAGCTGATGTGCTTGCTTCTGTCGAAGTGCGCGGCAAGGCAGAATCTGTAGGGGAAGCTGACAGCTTCCCCGGGACGGCAACGCCGGCCCCTACAGTAGCTCAGCCATCGCGCGAAGCTCGTTTCATTCGCAAAAAGATGTCGCCGCTGCGCCGGAAGATCGCACAGCAACTGGTCATGGCGCAGCACACCGCGGCGATTCTCACCACATTTAACGAATGCGACGTGAGCGCGGTGCAGGAATTGCGCCGGAGCAAGCAAGATGAGTTCACAAAAAAGCACGGTATCAAACTCGGGCTGATGTCGTTCTTTGTGAAGGCGGCCGTGGAAGCGCTCAAAGCTGTGCCCGTGGTCAACGGCCGCATCGACGGTGATGATTTCATCCAAAATAACTTCTACGACATTGGCGTAGCCGTTGGGACGGAACGCGGACTTGTAGTGCCGGTAGTGCGCGACGCGGATAAGAAAAGTTTTGCCGATTTGGAGCGCGACATCGCCGATTACGCCGGAAGAGCGCGCGACGGAAAATTGAAGCTCGAAGATCTCCAGGGCGGTACGTTCACAATCACAAACGGCGGTGTTTACGGCTCACTTTTCGCCACCCCGATTTTAAACCCGCCGCAGAGCGGCATTCTTGGCATGCACAAAATCATGCCGCGCCCAATGGCAATGGACGGGAAAGTGGAGGTCCGCCCGATGATGTATCTCGCGCTAAGCTACGATCACCGCGCAATCGATGGCAAAGAAGCAGTTACTTTCCTCATTAAAGTGAAGGAGTGCATCGAAGATCCGAAAAAACTTCCGCTGGATTTTTGAACCGCCACGTTTGTCATGTTGAGCGAAGCGCTGCACGAAATGCGAAGCCTGGCAGAAATGATCTGAGCTTCTTCGCTCCGCTCAGAATGACATCAAACGTGTGTTGCTTGTCATGTTGAGCGGAGCGAAACATCTCTGATTATCTCTCTTCCCATGCGCAAGCACGACTATTGGGTGTATATCCTCACCAATAAACGCGGCAGCACGTTGTACATTGGAGTCACAAATAACATTGTCTGCCGTTTGCATCAGCATCGGTTTGGCGAAGTGAAAGGTTTCACGAAGCGCTACCGTTTAAGCCGGCTCGTTTGGATCGAACACTTTCGCAACGTGAACGACGCAATTGCGTGCGAGAAGAAATTGAAGGGCTGGCGCCGCAGCAGGAAAATCACACTTATTGAACAAACGAATCCGCGATGGCTCGATCTGAGCGATGACTGGGAACCGCAGCCAAAATTCTATGAGCGCCGATGGCAGATGGCAGAAATGATCTGAGATTCTTCGCTTCGCTCAGAATGACATGTTTCACTTGTTTAGGACGCTGTCATGTTGAGCAAAGCGCTGCAACGAAATGCGAAGCATGAGGCCAGGCTTTCAAACATCTCTGCCTTGTGACGATTGGGAACAGCACCCGAAGTTCTACGATCGCCCTTGGGAGACGGTAGAAATGATCTGAGATTCTTCGCTGCGCTCAGAATGACACGCTCACTCTTAGGCATTAATGTCATGTTGAGCGGAGCGAAACATCTCTGGCTATTGTTCTAATGTCGCTGGAGAAATGATCAGAGCTTCTTCGCTCCGCTTAGAATGACAATGCTTCGCTCAGAATGACAGAAAACACATATGGAAAAATTTGACGTTGTTATCATCGGCTCCGGACCGGGGGGCTATATTGCCGCCATTCGCTCCGGCCAGCTTGGTTTGAAGACGGCCCTTATCGAAAAAGACAAAGAATTGGGCGGCACATGCTTGAATGTGGGCTGCATACCGAGCAAAGCGCTCCTCACCTCGAGCGATCATTTCATGTTCGTCACAAAAGAGGCGGCGAAGCACGGCATCGTGATCGACGGGGCACGCGCCGATCTCGCAAAGATGCAGGAGCGCAAGAACAAGGTCGTAAAGACATTCAACAGCGGTGTGCGTTCGCTGATGAAGACGAACAAGGTGACGGTGATCGAAGGCCTTGGCACAATTAGCGCGCCGGGAAAAGTTTCGATCAAATCGTCCAGCGGCGAGACACAGGAGGTCGAGACGAAGAATATCGTCATTGCGACCGGCAGCGCGCCGGTGGAATTGCCGTTCGCGAAATTTGACGGCAAAACAATCGTCTGCAGCACCGAAGCACTGGAGTTCACCGAGGCTCCAAAGAAACTGGTGGTTATCGGCGCTGGCGCAATTGGCCTCGAACTGGGTTCCGTCTGGAACCGGCTCGGTTCGGAAGTGACGATGTTGGAATTTCTGCCGCGCATTGCGCTCGGGTTCGACCTCGAACTGTCGAACTTGCTTCAGCGTTTGCTCACGGCTCAGGGCATGACGTTCCACCTCGAAGCGAAAGTTAGCGGAGTAAACGTGAATAACGGCCGGGCGACTGTGACGGCAACGAAGGATGGCAAGGAACTGAAATTCGACGCAGACAAGGTGCTTGTTTCAGTCGGCCGTCGTCCGTTCTCGGATGGTTTGGGCGCGGAAAAAGTGGGCGTGGCGCTGGACGAAAAGAAACGAATCAAAGTGGACAAGCATTTCCACACAAATGTCGAAGGTATTTATGCCATCGGCGATGTGATCGCCGGACCGATGCTGGCGCACAAAGCTGAAGATGAAGGGATCGCTTGCGTGGAAATCATTGCGGGCAAAGCCGGCCACGTGAACTACGAAGCCATTGCCGGTATCATTTACACCAATCCCGAGCTAGCGGGCGTTGGTCTCACGGAAGATCAAGCCAAGGAGCAGGGGATTGATGTGCGCATCGGCAAATTCCCATTCCGCGCCAACAGCCGCGCGCTTAGCAGCGATGACGTCGAAGGAATGGTCAAATTCGTCGCCGACGCCAAAACCGATCGCATTCTCGGCGGGCACATTTTGCATCATGCCGCTTCAGAGTTAATTGCTGAAGCTGTTTCAGTGATCGAATTCGGCGGCAGCTCCGAAGACATCGGCCGCACCACTCATTCTCACCCCACCTTAAGCGAAGCCGTCAGAGAAGCCGCGCTCAACGTCGAGAAGCGGGCGTTGCACATCATTAACCGCTGATTTTGTAGCGCGTCGGTGGCGACGTGAAACACGTTGAAAAATTGTAGGGCAAGCGCTCCGCTTGCCGATTCGATGGCAGGCGACGCGCCTGCCTTACAAATTATTTAGCATTCTGGGCCTCTCGTCGCCGAATCACGCACAACGTCACCAGCGCCGACGCGGCGCAAATGATTGCGCCGAATGCGAGCGCCGAGGGTGTGCCTACCCAGTGCGCAACTGCGCCGGCTTCCAGGCTGCCAAGGGGAATCATGGCGCCAAACACGAGCGACCACACGCCCATGACACGTCCCCGCATTTCGTCCGGCACGATGGTTTGCAGCGCAGTGTTAGAAGTTGAAAAAAACAGCAGCATTCCAAATCCGGCGGCAAACAGGAATACGAGCGCAAGCGGAAAACCTTTGGTGAACGAAAGCGCCAGCATCGCCGCGGAAAATAACCAGACGCCGCCGAGCGCGATTTTGCGCGGCGTGAAAAGATGTCCAAACGTTGCCACCAGTAAGGCACCAACGAGCGCGCCGGCTCCGCTCGCCGACATCAAAATCCCGTAACCATTTGCGCCGCGTCCGAGCACATCGCGTGCAAACGCTGGCATCAGCACCGCATACGACCAGCCGAAAACGCCGACCGCTAAAAATAGCAGCAAAATCGTGCGCACACGGGGGTGTTTTATCGAATACAGGATCCCCTCCCACGCGTGCTCGCCTGCTGAAACGATCTCGATTTTCCGCTCGAAAAGCGGCAGACGCATCATCAATAAACCCGCGATCACGGCGATAAAGCTGAGGCCGTTCAGGAAAAAGCACATCGCCACGCCGACGGCGCCAATCATCAAACCGGCCACCGACGGCCCGACGACGCGTGCGCCGTTCACGATCGAGCTGTTGAGTGAGATCGCGTTCAGCAAATCTTCGCGACTGGTCATTTCGACTGTAAACGCCTGGCGCGCCGGCATGTCGAATCCCATCGAAATTCCGTTCAGCGCGGCGACGATGATGATGAACGAAGGCGTTGCGAAGCCGAACCACACGCCTGCAGCGATCAAAAATGCACAAATCATTTGGGCCGCCTGCGTCGCAACGAGGATCGAGCGCTTCGGATACAGGTCAGCCAGCGCGCCGCCCCAGATGGATGAAAGCATCATTGGTGCAGATCCGACCGCCGCCACTACACCGAGCAGAAGTTTTGAGTTTGTGATTTGGTATACGTACCAGCTCATCGCAGTCTGTTGCATCCACGTGCCGATGAGAGAGACGAGCTGGCCCCAGAAGAACAGCCGATAATTGCGATGCCGCAGCGCACGAAATGTGTGCCGCCACGTGATTCCGCCCACGGGCATACGCCGCTGTCGGCCGCTGATGTCTTCCGGTACGCGCGCCGTTTCTGTAGTCCTCGTGGGCATGACTCATCATGGCTGGCAAGATCGCGAATTGCAAAAATCGAGCGCGTTCTGTGAACTGCTGATTGTTGTAGCCGCCTTTGTGTCAAACGCCGAGTTCAATGGTCAGGTGCTTGACACAAGCACCTCTACAATTGGCTCGATGTGCTAATTTCGGACTGTGGAGACCACTGCGGCCATCCTGTTGCGTAGGCGGAAATTCAGCGACACAACGCTGATCGTCTCGTGGTGCACGGAGCTCATTGGGTGTATTCAAACGATTGCCAAGGGCGCGCGACGTCCGAAAAGTCCGTTTGCCGGAAAACTCGATCTGTTTTTTGAGGCTGAAATTTCGATCGTGCGGAGCCGCAAATCCGATCTGCATACGCTCGCGGAAGTCGTCCTGAAAAATCCGTTCGCCGGAATTCGCAGCAGTTATCTGCGTACGCAGACTGCGGCGTATTTTGTTGAGTTGATTGAGATTTGCACCGAGCGCGAGCATCGCGAACCGGAATTGTTCGGACTGTTGCGCCGGGCTTTCGGTTATCTCGATGCAAACGATCCGACGGCGCGCGCGGTCGCGCATTTCGAGACTGAGCTGGCGCGGCTCGCCGGCGTACACGGCGCGAAACCTGTAGGGGACGCTGTTAGCGTCCCTGGGGAAGCTGTCAGCTTGCCCTACAGTGCGGCGTTTGCGCTCGGGAATTTGTTCGGGCGACTGCCTCTTTCCCGCACGCCGCTCTTGAAAACACTCGCGGCGGAGGCGAAAAGAATGTCCCAATGAATTGCGTTTGGTTAGCGCCAAAGGCGCAACGTTCAGATGAAGCCTGGGGCAACGCCCCGGGAATACGAACGTCCCAAAGAACATCAGCGCTGACAGCGCGAATCACCGTCCGCTTTGAATGGCGCTTTCACCGCTCGAATGTACGAACAATTGGATCCCGGGGCGTTGCCCCAGGCTCAAATGACAAAGCGCCGTTGGCGCTAAGGAATCGATGACATTACAAAAGCTTTTCGCCGCAGCCGTAATCATCGGCGTGAGTTCCGCCGCATCAGCCAAGGAGAGTTACAAGTTCGACCCGTCGGGGTCGACGATCGGGTTTAGTGTGCATCAATTCCTTGGCACGACTCTCGGCAAGTTCACGAGCTTCAGCGGCAGGATCGAAGTCGATCGCGAACATCCGGAGAATTCTTCGGTCACTGCGCAGATCGACGTGCGAAGCATCGATACGCGCATCCAAAAACGCGACGATCATCTGCGCAGCGCGGAATTTTTTGATGTCGAGAAATTTCCCCGGATGACCTTTAAGAGCCGGAGCGTAAAACGCAGCGGCCCGCAAAGTGGCGACATTCTCGGGGACTTAACAATGCACGGCGTGACGAAGCCCATCACGCTTCACGTGAAACTGCTGAGCCCGATTAACGAAACTGGACGGATGCGCTGGTCTGTGACGACTGATCCAATCACGCGGCGTGACTTCAATTTGATGTTTACTCCAGGCGCTGAATCCGTCTCCGGCATCAGCCAGACAGTGGCGATCAATATTGAGATCGAAGCGAAGCGCGGAGAGTAGATGCGCCGCACCTTGCTGCTCTTGTGTCTTAGCATTGTCATTCTGAGCGAAGCGAAGAATCTCTGATCATTT
>JBARAJ010000217.1:0-7692 GCA_049791915.1 Candidatus Udaeobacter sp. | reverse complement strand
GTCACGCACGAGAATTTCTTCGACACGGTTCGGATCGAAGTGGAATCGAGTGAAGCCATTTTGGGGCACGCGGCCAAAGCGGGTTGCAACCTGCGCGGGCTTGGACCACGCGCGGTGAGCATTTCTTTCGATGAAACGACAACGCCACGAGACATTGAACTGCTAATGTCCATCTTCCGTGGCACGAACGTCCGCGATTTTGACGACGACAATATTGGCGACGCGTCAATCCGCATTCCGCAATTCGCACTCCGCACTTCCGAATATCTCACGCATCCGATCTTCAACACACACGACACTGAAACCGAGATGCTGCGCTATTTGAAGAAGCTGGAATCGCGCGATCTATCGCTCACGACGTCAATGATTCCACTTGGCTCGTGCACGATGAAACTCAACGCCACCGCGGAAATGTTCCCGATTTCATGGCCCGAGATTTCCAAATTGCATCCGTTCGCTCCCACCGAACAGGCGACAGGCTACTTGGAAATTTTCCAGCAACTGGAAGACTGGCTCGCGGAAATCACCGGCTTCGCCGCGGTTTCATTGCAACCGAATGCCGGATCGCAGGGCGAATACGCAGGTTTGCTGGCTATTCGCGAATATCATGCATCGCGCGACGAAGCGCATCGCAACATTTGTCTCATTCCGACATCGGCGCACGGCACGAATCCCGCCAGTGCGATAATGGCAGGATTCAAAGTTGTGTCGGTTGCCTGCTTGAAAGATGGAGACATTGACCTTGCAGACCTTCGCGCGAAAGCAGACGAACACGCGCGCGATCTCGCCGCGCTCATGGTGACTTACCCATCGACTCACGGCGTATTCGAGCCGACGATTCGCGAAATTTGCGAGATCGTTCACGCGCATGGCGGCCAGGTTTACATGGACGGCGCAAACTTGAATGCGCAGGTCGGTCTTTGTCGCCCCGGCGATTACGGTGCCGATGTTTGTCATCTGAATTTGCACAAGACGTTTTGCATCCCACACGGCGGCGGCGGCCCGGGTGTAGGACCGATCGGTGTAGCCAAACATCTCGTTAAATTTCTGCCCGTACGTTTTTCAATCGGCAATCCGCAATCGATAATCGGCAATGGTGTCGGTCCGGTCGCGGCAGCGCCCTGGGGCAGCGCGAGCATTCTGACGATCACGTGGATGTACATTCGCATGATGGGCCCCGCCGGGTTGAAACGCGCGAGCGAGGTAGCGATTCTCAACGCTAATTACATTGCTAAACGCCTCGACCCGCACTTTCCCGTGCTTTTCAAGGGCAAGCATGGTCTCGTCGCGCACGAATGCATTGTCGATCTGCGCCAGTGGAGAAGCGCAGGCATTGAAGTCGAAGATGTGGCAAAGCGTTTGATGGATTACGGCTTTCACGCGCCGACCGTTTCGTGGCCGGTTGGCGGAACGATGATGATCGAGCCGACCGAGAGCGAACCGAAACACGAGCTTGATCGTTTCTGCGATGCGATGATCTCAATTCACGCGGAGATGCAGGCAATCGCCGACGGAAAACAAGATCGGCAAAGCAATTTGCTCAAGAACGCGCCGCACACCGCGCGACAAATCGCGTCCGACAAATGGGACCGCTCTTACTCGCGCGAGCAGGCAGCTTTCCCCGCGCCGTGGACGCGCGACCACAAATTCTGGCCCGCTGTTGGCCGCATCGACAATGTCTACGGCGATAGGAATCTTTTCTGCTCTTGCCCGCCAGTGGAAGAGTTCGAAAAGGAGTAGCTCGCGCGCACTATGCTTCCGGTGCTAGCTCCGGGGTACCTACACGAGTGGGAACGAGGCGAAGTGCGCTGCCGTTCGTTTCCTCGGCTGCAGCTGGTCCGGCTTCGTGATATTCGGCGTCGCTGTTCACCTGCCACAGATCGTAAAGCTTTGCGTCGGCGATAATATTTTCCACGCACAACATTGCTGTCATCATCGCGTGATCCTGGTTGTTGTATTTGTGCATGCCGTTACGGCCAACCAGGTGCAGGTTCGGATAACGCGTGTCCAGTTCCTGACGAATCGTAGCGACGTACCGCGCGTAGTCGTCATCGTAAACCGGATAGGCTTTCTTCTGACGAACGACGCAGCCATCGACCAAATCGCCTTCCTTCGCCAACCCGATCTGAATCAGCTCGCGTTTCGCGAGCTCGATCAAGTCGTTGTCGCTAGAGTCCCAGAGACCGTCGTGTTCGAAACAGAAATACTCTAGACCGTAACAAACCTTATCCGCCTCGGGCACCATTTCGGGCGACCATGAACGGAAATTCTGGACGCGGCCGACTTTGACGCTGGGGTCGTGAATGTAGATCCAATTGTCACCGAATGTCTCTCGATCTTTCAAGATTAGCATGACGGTCAGAAAATCGCGATATTTGAGGCTCTCAGCCGCGCGCTTGGTTCGTTCACTCACGGCCGGCGACAAACCGCGGACCAGTTCGCGCATTGGCGCGGATGAAATGACATGTTCGGCTTCGATTATTTGCAGATCTCCGTTGCCGTCTTTGTATTCGACATTCCATTGGCCGGACAAATCGCCGTAGGAACAGCGTATCACTCTGCAACCCATCTCCAATTTCCCGCCCAGCGCCGTCATCTTTTCGGCACAAGCCTCCCACATCATTCCCGGACCTCGCCGAGGATAGCGGAAAGAATTAATCAGCGTCTTAATGACTTTGCTCCGGTCGCCGTTGTAACGCTGCGGAATAAGCGCGTTCTTGATCGCGCTGCCTAACGAAAGGCCTTTGATCCGCTGCGCAGCCCAATCGGCGGAAATCTCCTTGCAGCTCATGCCCCAGACTTTTTCGGTGTAACTTTTGAAGAAGGTGTTGAACAGCCGCTTTCCGAATTGATTGCTCACCCATTCTTCGAAATTCCGCGGGTTTCGCACCGGAAACAGACGCGCTTTCAGCCAGGAAAGAACGCACAAGATCGACTTGAAAACGCCGAGTTTCAGTAGCGCTTCAACTGGCTTGAGCGGATAAGAGAAAAATTTGCCGCCGTAAAAAATGCGCGATGAGCGCGGGCGCGTGAGCATGTCATTCGGCAAAATCTCAGTCCACAAATCTTCGACGGCTTTGGACTTTGAGAAGAAACGGTGACCGCCGATATCGAAATGAAATCCCCTGTAAGTTGCCGTGCGTGAAATGCCGCCCACGTAAACGGGATCGGCTTCCAGAACGACGACATCCACGTCGTTTTTGGAAAGCAGATAGCCAGCCGTTAGACCTGCCGGACCTGCACCGATAATGACGACCTTTGCTTTCATGTTCTGCTACGCAACCCAGTGGCCTCGAGTGAAATTCCAGACGTACCAGCCCTGTACGCACAGCCCCGCAGCGCTGACCAACGCTACTGCCGCCATCCCAAACGCCCGCACCCACATCGGCGGCGTGCGAAATTGACGCAGAAAATTCAAAAGCGCCAGCACGATCAGAGCGTACGCGCTGAATTCGTAACGCAGCATGCTTTCCATGTCGACGCAGGCGACGCCGCTCACCGAGAGGTAATAAATCGTGGCCGCGCAAAAATAGATCCCTGCGCGTACCGGCAGTCCGGCGCGGTGCGGAATGGCTGGAAGCAATTCGCAAACCGCGATGGCGACGAGAAGTAAGGCACCCAGTGTCATCGACAACTGGCTCACTTCGGTGGGATTATTGAGTGCCGGAACAAGCCAGCGATAACTCTCAGGCCTAAACACTGCAAAGTAATCGGGCACAATGCCCCAGCCAGCCGCCTGCGTGAGCATGTAAAGGTCCCAACGACCCCATCGCAGTTGGCACAAAGCAAAAAAAGCGATCCCGCCGCATGCCGCCACAAACGTCAAACCGACAGCTGCCCGGTTCTCTCGAAGCCATTTGCGTGGTTTGAGCAACCCGCGCCCTCCCGTTTGAAAAGCCGAGCGCACCAGCGGAAACGCAGTGCATACAATCCCGACAATTCGCGTCGCGGACATAACCATCCCATGCATAGCCGCCAGCACTCTCGCCGTGCGACCCTCCGCGGTGCTCCAATAGATGAAGCCGAGCAACGCCATAAGAAAGAGCGATTCCGAGTAAGCAGCGACGAGAAAGAACGCTGCCGGGTTCGCCAGGATGAGGAGTGTCCCGCAAATCTGAAGCGAACGCGCAACTTTCCAGCGCCGGCAGAACAGGAAGAAATAAGTCCAAAAACCCCACGCAGCGAGCTGAGCGGCGATCAAAAGCGCCGTGCCTGTGCTGATGTTGAAAGCATTTCGGAGCAACGCGGCAATCGCCGGGTATGCCGGGAAAAACGCGACATTCGAGATTTCCATCACCTTGTGATCGATCGGCGGGACAATGGTCTGGTATCCGCGATCGATAATGTTCATGAACCAATAGCTGTCGTGTTGAACCAGCGCCGAGTAGCGCTCCGTAATCGGCTCTTCTGGAGCGAGCAGAACCACCGCCATTACAACCTGCAAAAGCATGACGGCGCATCCCGCGAGCAATGGCCTTAGAAACCGTGGCAGGCGGGTCATCAATTGATAATCGCAGAAGCTGCCCGGTCTGCTCGCGAAAGTCGCGTCGCCACAGCAGCGTCTCCGGGGTGGTTCAGCGATCCCGATCGGCAATTCAACGGTGAGCGAGTCAGCAGAACGCCAAGAATTTGTAAAATTTCCCAAAAAGGCAATATCGGATCGCATAGTTTCCCGCTGATTTCAGCGGCTGGATTGGACGACGATCGCAATTCGTTTATTCGCATGGACGTTTTCTGCCCCTTGTCTGCGCTATTGACCGATGAATTTTGGTGGCTTGCTGGCTACGCCGATCCAACTACGCGCCAGAGACGACGAGCACAATTTCGCCTTTCGCCGGATGTGTCTCATAGTGCGCTAGCAGTTCGCCAGCAGTGCCGCGACGGAATTCCTCAAATTTCTTTGTCAGCTCACGTGCGATGCACAGTTGCCGTTCCGGCATAATGGTACCGCAAGCCCGAAGTGTTTTAAGAAGCCGGTAAGGAGATTCAAAAAAAAGGGTCGTCTCCTCGCGTTCAGCTGCTATCCGCAATTCGCGCTCGCGTCGGCCGCTTTTCACCGGAAGAAATCCACGGAACGAGAATTTCTCGGTCGAAAATCCGGAACCAAGCAGAGCGATCAGAATCGCCGATGGTCCGGGGACGATCGTAAACGGGAGTTCGCGACTGATGCATTCGCGAATGAGGCGCAGCCCTGGATCGGAAAGACCAGGTGTGCCAGCGTCTGTAATCAACGCGACGTTTTCGCCTCGAGCGAGGCGGTCGACCAACTCAGCCGCGCGAGCCGCTTCATTATGTTCGTGGTAGCTGACAAAGGGCTTTTTGATCTCGAAATGTTTTAGCAGTAAGCCGGAATAGCGCGTGTCTTCCGCCGCCACAACGTCAACACCATTCAGGACCTCAAGAGCACGCAAGGTAATGTCGCCCAGATTACCGACCGGCGTCGCCACCACGTAAAGCATTCAATATCCTCGGTTCAAAGCTTGCCTCACGCCATCGAATCGATGACGGAAGGCTGGTAACGCGCTGACGCGCCGTGGGGTCACCAGCCTAAAATCTTCGCGAAAACTAACGGTGCAACGATTGTCGCGTCTGATTCGATCACGAACCGCGGAGTGTCGACGTTCAGTTTTCCCCAGGTGATTTTCTCATTCGGCACCGCGCCGGAGTATGAGCCGAAACTGGTCGTGGAATCGCTGATTTGGCAAAAATACCCCCACTCGGGCACGGGCGTGCTGACCACGTCCTGATTCAACATGGGTACAACGCAAATGGGGAAATCGCCTGCGATGCCGCCGCCAATTTGGAAAAAGCCGATGGATGAATCCTTTGATACCCGGCGATACCACGCCGCAAGTTCGATCATGTATTCGATTCCCGAGCGGATCGCTTGCACATTGTTAATCTTGCCGGTGATGCAGCGGGCGGCGTAAATGTTTCCTAGAGTCGAATCTTCCCAGCCGGGTACAAACAGAGGAAGGTTCTTGTGCGCAGCGGCGGCCATCCAACTATCGGCCGGATCGATCTCGTAAAAGTGTTTAAGGCGGCATTCACGCAAGATTTTGTAAAGGAACTCGTGGGGAAATCTTCTATTGTTGTTCTCTGAAGCGGCTATCCATTCATCGAGCACCACTCGCTCAATACGGCGCATCGCTTCCTCTTCCGGAATGCAAGTATCAGTGACGCGATTGAGGTGCCGCCGCAGGAGCTCCTGCTCTTGTTGCGGACTTAGCTCCCGATAGTTGGGAATCCGTTCGTATTTGCTGCGCGCGACGAGATTGAACAGGTCTTCCTCCATGTTCGCACCCGTGCAGGTGATGGCATGCACTTTGTCCCGGCGGATCATTTCTCCGAGCGACACGCCCAGTTCGGCGGTGCTCATCGCGCCCGCCAGCGTGATCATTATCTTTCCGCCACGATCGAGATGCGCACTGTACGCGTCGGCTGCGTCTTTCAGCACCGCCGCGTTGAAATGCCGGAAATGGCGCTCAATGAACTCGCTGATGCTGCCCATCTTTACATCACCAACTTCGCAATGGGGTCTATTACTTGTGATGCAAAACTTGCGGGGCGCGGGTCAAGCGTTAATTGCATTTTTTTGGAAATTTCTTACGGAATTGCGGCCAGAATGCGCGATGCCAAAACGTTCGGCATCACCCCGAGCAAAACAACTGCACCGGCAAGCAGAGTAACCGTAGCTCCCTGCAAAGAATCGAATCGCATGCGCTCCATCGGTTCCGCTACCGCAAGCGAAGGTGTATCCACAAAAATCGCTTTCAACACGAGAAGGTAATAATACAGAGAGACGAAACTGCCAACGAGGCCAAGCGCGACAAGCCAAAGAAGTGCCTGATTTGCGCCAGCGTGTAATGCGGCGCTGAACAAATAGAATTTTCCGAAAAATCCAGCAAGCGGCGGGATGCCTGCGAGGGACAACATAAAGACTGCCATGCATCCGGCGAGCAGCGGGGAACGGGAAGCCAGGCCGGAAAAATTAGAGAAGTCGTCGCCGCCCGTTTCGCGACGCACTGCGCCTACGACGCCGAACGCGCCAACGAGCGTGATCGCATAAATCGTCGTGTAGAACAAGGCGGCTGAAAAGCCTTCGCGGTCGCCGGCGACGAATCCGATTAATGTGTAACCCGCGTGTGCGACCGCTGAGTAGGCAAGCAGTCTGCGTACGTTCGATTGCGCAAGCGCGACGAGATTGCCGATTACGATCGATAATGCCGCTAGTGCCGCAAGCACGGGCGACCAACCGGCCACCATTGCGTGCCATCCGGCGCTGCCGTGCACCGGCGCAAAGCCTATGAGCACGATTTTTCCCAGCACAACAAACGACGCAACCTTCGAACCCGAAGCAATGAACGCCGCGCTGGGAACAGGAGCGCCTTGATACGCGTCAGGCGCCCATAGATGGAACGGCGCGGCAGCGATTTTGAATGCGAAGCCGACGAGCGTCATGACGATTCCAACCGCAAGCAGCGGCTCCACTGAAGTTGTTGCCAACTTAGTTGAAATCGCGGCGAGACCGGTGGCACCCGACATCCCGTAAATCAAGCTGATCCCAAAAAGCGTGAACGCGCTCGACGTGCTGCCGAACAAAAAATATTTCAGCCCGGCTTCGGCTGAGCGCATGTCCGTTTTATCGAATGCGGCCATGACGTAAAGCGACAGTCCGAGCAACTCGAGGCC
>JBARAJ010000216.1:0-5210 GCA_049791915.1 Candidatus Udaeobacter sp. | reverse complement strand
CCGTTCGACAGCGAAGAAGAAGTGATCAATCACGCCAATGATGTCGAATACGGCCTTTCGTCGAGCGTCTGGACGCAAAATCTGAGCCGCGCCCATCGTATCGCCGAGCGAATCAACACCGGCACGGTCTGGGTGAATTGCTGGCTGGTGCGCGATCTCCGTGTCCCTTTCGGCGGCATGAAACAAAGCGGCGTCGGCCGCGAAGGCGGCGAAGAAGCGCTTCGGTTCTTCACCGAAGCAAAGAACGTCTGTATAGCGAAGTGAATCCCCGAGGAAGGTTGAGTTGTTGAGAAGTTGAGGGTTGAGAGTTGAGTCGTGAATGAGCAAGAGCATTCGCGGGAGTTGTCTGTGTGGCGGTGTGCGGTTTGAAGTTGATCCGCCATTCATTCAAGCTAGCCACTGTCACTGCGAACGTTGCCGCAAGCATTCCGGACGGCTGTTTGCACTCAGGCACGTGTGTTGCGCGAGCAGTTCCGTCTGCTTCAAGGCAAAGAATTGATTAAGGTCTATGGAAAAGGCGAAGGCGCGGTAAAAGCGTTCTGCTCAAATTGCGGTTCGAGTTTATTCGGCGGCGATTGGCCGGACGGCCGGCAGGTATCGATTCGGATGGGCGCGTTCGATGTTGATCCCGGAGTTCGACCGCAATTTCATACTTTCGTCGCCGATCGCGCGCCGTGGGATACGATCACCGATGATCTTCCTACGACGGACTTAGAGGAAATCCGTTTTCATCCGCGGACTTGCCTCGCCGTAGCCTTGTGCGAAAGCGGGTCCGCGGTTAATTGGTTTCATGTGTCGAGCCATCAAGACCCTGCATAATTTTTCACCACCAGCGACGAATGACGAGGTTCGCGCTTCATCGCTCCAATTTGTTCGGAAGCTTTCCGGATTTACAAAGCCATCGCGCGCAAACGAAGAAGCATTCAATCGCGCGGTGGATGACGTGGCCCATGTCGCGCATCATCTTCTTGAATCGTTAGTCACCAATACGCCGCCGCGGAATCGCGAAACGGAAGCGTTGAAGGCGAGAACGCGATCGGCGAAGCGATATGGGACAGCCAAGACCGTCGCGGCCTGACGGATTGTCCGTAGATTTGCGCAGATCTTCGCAGATGACAGAAAACAGCACTCCTCTCAGAAAATCTGTGTGAATCTCCGCAATGTGCGGATTCAAAAAAGGAGAATTCGTTTTCATCCCGGTAATCTGCTGCTAGAAAAGCGAAATGACGAAAGCCATGACTCGATCGTACATTTTTATCGCGATACTAGGTCTGAATGCCCTGCCACTCGTTTCGGCGCAATCCGACAAGTCGATCACGATTCATCAAGAAATTGAGTTCAATGCCACTCCCCAGCAACTGTATGATGCGCTGGTAGACAGTAAGCAGTTCAGTGAGTTCTCAGGCAGAGCGGCCGAGATCAATCGTGAGGTCGGCGGCGCGTTCTCCCTCTTCAAAGGCCATATCATGGGCCGAAACCTGGAACTGGTTCCGAATGAAAGAATCGTGCAAGCATGGCGGGTGGTGACCTGGCCCGAAGGCGCGTATTCGATAGTGAGATTCGAGCTAAAGCCACAAGGATCGGGAACGCGTCTCGTGCTCGATCATATCGGTTTTCCGGAGGGCCTACACGACCATCTTGCGGCGGGATGGGAAGAGAACTATTGGTCGTTGCTTAAGAAACATTTCCACTAGCGACTGGCGCGATTCTAGAATTGTAACTAATGAGCAAATCGTTCGAGAGTTATTGCGCGCCTGAATTCGTGGGCACGTTTGCGCATGCGAAGTACGTGGCGAGTTGTTAGTTATTTCGAACCGTCGCTGGAACCGGCTTGACCCAGTGTTGAAGGAAATGATTTAATCAGCCGATCTGAGGTTTAGCCACATAAACGCGTCGGTGGCCGACCCATGGAACCGTCAACCATAAGCGGCACGAATTTGCGCACGGCGTTTGTCTTGTTGCTCGTGTCTGCGGTTACAGCGTTGTTCTTGGCCGTCGCGTGGCCGTTCTTCAAACCGCTTCTTCTCGGCGCGTTACTGGCTGGATTGTTTCATCCACTCTATCGCTGGATTACTCGGCTGCTGGGCGGCCGCGCATCGCTCGGTGCCGCAGTTACGTTGTTGGTGTTATTCGTTCTCGGCCTTGGCCCGGTCAGCGCATTTTTAGGAATAGTTCTGCAACAGGCGTTGACGATGAGTGACCAAGCCATCCCTTGGCTGAATCAACACCTTGGCGCCGCTACCGCCTTCAACGTGCACGACTGGCTGGTGCAAAGATTTCCTGCACTGGCTAAATACGTGCCAAGCCAGGAGCAACTGCTGGAACAGGTCGGCACCGCCGCCAAGACGGCCGGTGCGTTTGTTGTCAGTTTCGCCGCGGGTATGACCGCGACCACAGCCGCGTTCCTCCTCAATTTGTTTGTGATGCTGTACGCGATGTTTTTCTTTTTCAGAGACGGTCACAAAATTCTTGAACGCATTTTTTATTACACTCCGTTAAGCGATGAGGATGAGACACGAATGCTCACCCAGTTCGCCTCGATCACGCGAGCAACCGTTAAAGGGACGCTGGTAATTGGCATGATTCAAGGCGCATTGTCCGGCGTCGCGTTTTGGGTAGCGGGAATCGAGGGAGCAGCTCTGTGGGGAACGATCATGACGATTCTTTCGATAATCCCCGGGATCGGTGCCGCGCTGGTGTGGGTGCCGGCAGTTATCATTCTATTTGTCACTGGGCAGCACCTAACGGCAACCTTGCTGGCAGTGTGGTGCGCCGCTGTAGTCGGCACCGTCGATAACTTCCTGCGGCCAGTGCTTGTCGGCAGAGACGCGAAAATGCCGGACCTTCTCATTTTGATTGGCACCCTTGGCGGACTGTTCCTCTTCGGTCTGATCGGATTCATCGTGGGACCGATCGTGTGTGGGCTCTTTCTTACTGTTTGGGACATTTACGGCACCACTTTCAGGGAAATCCTGCCGCCGGTAACAAGCTTCCGTCCAAGGGACCAAGATGCATCGGCAATCGTCCCGCGAGAATCCGCGGACCACTAAATTGCGCTTTGTGCTCATTGAAAATGTGCGTTGCCTTAATCCTTCAGTCGCGCAGTAAATAGGCCGTGAACGAAACCTTCAAAAGCGAACGAGCGCCTGAACCAGTGGGGGCGTTTCCGCACGCGAAACGCGTGGGCGAGTTGTTGTTTCTGTCAGGGATCGGGCCGCGTGTGCGCGGCAGCAAAGAAATTCCCGGCGTGACGCTCGATCCCTCTGGCAACGTCGTGACTTACGACATCGAAACACAGTGCCGCGCGGTATTCGAGAATGTGCGGCTCGTGCTCGAAGACGCAGGAGCGACGTGGGAGGACATCGTCGACGTCACGGTCTTTCTCACTGACATGAAAAAGGATTTTCCCATCTACAACCGCATTTACGCCGAGTATTTCGCAGGCCCCGCCAAACCGAATCCGACGCGAACCACGGTCGAAGTGCGTGCCTTGCCAACGCCGATTGCAATCGAGCTTAAAGTGATTGCGGCGGTTGGGTAGCAAGCATTGACCCCAATATAGTTGAATCCACGCGTGTTGGTTGAGGCATATCATCGCTGATGAATGCTTTCTCATGAAGCACGCCGTCGGAGATGACGCGCGTAACACCAGGAGCTCGTCTTTGGCTCTGCCGATCCTTGGAGTCGCGATTGCGATCGCAGGCACGACGACAATGGGTGCCACGGGTCTTATGGAATGGAATCGCCTATGTGTTTTTCGGTTTCGGCACAAAAACGGGCGGGCTCGGTATTCGCGACACTGCAATCTTCGGTCCTGAGATCGGCATTCTCGGCTTAATTAGCAACGCAGTGTTTGCGTTCCTATTCTGGCAATGGTGGCGAACACTCTGTAATCGCACGTAGCGATCGCGCCGTTCAGATCGTTCGGTTCCGTTGATTCGAATGTGATCGTGCGCTCGAACGACACGGCACGCGGGCCCAGCCATCCAGGCCCGCGTGCCACAAAACGCCGATCGCTAAGATTTCTGATGCTTAACTCAGCGCGCCGACCGGGAATTGTGCGCCTTCATTTCCGGCCTCGCCTCTTTTGTCGGCGGTGTGCCTCTGACGCGAGCTATGAATCCGTGGGCAATGCCGGAAGCATCGACGAAACGGCCACAGATATTTCCCTGCGAACTGATTCCGTTTAGCGATGTGAAGGTTGACCCGGGATAATCGAAAGTGAAGAAGTTGTTTGGCGGGACAAAGAAGAGTCCATGATTCACGCCTGAGCTGTCCGCATATCTGCCCACCACCCAGTTCTTATTGTTATCTCCAAACAGGATTGTCTCAACGGAGCCCGAAGGATCGATCGGGAAGTGCAGCGCCCCATTGGCGTCCCGGTAGTAGCCGTGAAGGATTCCTGAGCTGTCTATATAGTATCCCACCACCAACTGCTTTGAATTATTGATTTGGTAAGCAAGGGTCGCGGCAGCTGCCGGGACGCTAAACGACGTTACGGTTCCGCCAACGCTGACGAACGCCTGGCCGATCACGTTGTCGTCAGTAAACGTGCCGGTAAAGTCGCCGGAATCGTTTATCCCAAACACATCGGTGCTGAGCGCGCCGGGAATATCGAATTCTGTGAAGGTGCCGCCCGACAGGAAAAACCCGTGATTGTTGGCATCGGGGGTGGCGTAGTCACCGACTACTGTGCCTGAGTTATTGATGCCTCGTGCTTCGGTAAAACCCACGGTATCGTTAGGGTCGACGATCGGCGCGCTGAAGCTACCATCGCTGAACCGGACAAAACCGCGCGACACGCCGAGCGAATCGAGGAAAATGCCTACGATGTCGCCTTTTTCGGTAATCTTTTGCGGCTCGGTCGAATTTCCGGTCCCGGGATAATCAAAAGTCGTGATCACTTCGATAGAGCCCGAGTTCGCTGCTTGCTGAGCGAACGCCCCCATCAATGGGAACACGAATAGAACTGCCAGAATGATGTTAAATAGATGTTTTTGTTTCATAATACTAAGGCATGCAATAAACCCGGCAAAAACGGCTCAAAAATTCTTGGAAAATTAAAGTTTTAGCATTCCAGTTCTGCACTTTTACACCCCGGTAACCGCCGCGACGGTTGTCCTACGGTTACCGAGATCGCGGAGCTGGAAGAGGTTAACGATAAATTCCACCGAAGGCCTAACCCCTACGTAGGATGTCAAGCGTGGCGA
>JBARAJ010000215.1:0-2673 GCA_049791915.1 Candidatus Udaeobacter sp. | reverse complement strand
GCGGCCGTTACCTGCTGGATCACCTGATCGAAGTGCGCCTGCTCGATCGTCGCTGGTTGCGACGGCTACTCACTGAGGTGGAGGCGGGAAAGGTGCGCGACCTCAAACCCGAGGCGTTGAAGCGGCTGGCACCACAGGCGGTGGATGCAAAGAGACGGTCTTAAGCAAGGCCATTCCATAGGGGGCGGCAACGCGTACGGGAGTCGAACCCATGCACGCTTGCTCCTTTCACAGGCGATTTGCCTCGTGCGAATCTGCGGGACGCGAACGCCGTTGCCGGACGGTCGCGATTCGCGGACATACCTGGCGCGCCTGCATGAGCTAGAGAACGAACCGATGGCATCGAAGCGGGTGCGTACGGCGAAGTGCATCAATGACGGAGGCCGTTCACTTTGTCGTTGCCCTGTGGAGAGGAAAAGAGCCAAGATCCGCAGCGTGAAGTTCTGGAAAACCGCACTGTCAATTTTCGCAGCGCTGTCCGCGTCACTCGCACACGCCGAGGACTTCAAAACCATTAACGGTAAGGAATACAACGACGCCACGATCATCCGCGTAGAAGGGGACGGAATTGTGCTTAGAACTAAAACGGGAATTTCGAAGGTCTATTTCGTTGAACTACCTAAAGACGTTCAGGAAAAGTTTCATTACGGTTCAGTGACGCCCAGCGCGGCACAGCGTGAGCGTGAGGCGATCAAGTTAGAGCC
Source organism: Candidatus Udaeobacter sp. (assembly GCA_049791915.1). GTDB lineage: Bacteria > Verrucomicrobiota > Verrucomicrobiia > Chthoniobacterales > UBA10450 > Udaeobacter. The sequence goes on along the minus strand of JBARAJ010000215.1, from coordinate 1,969 downwards.
GAAACAGGATGGGCGTCAGCAGGCTGATCGGGGCGGCAGGGTAGTGGTGGTTGGGCAGAGCGCTATCAGCTGGAAAGTTATCGTTGCCGGGATCGTTGTCCTGGTTGTCGTGGTGTTGGCTGTCGTGCGTAGTCGTTTCTAATAACAAGCAATTACGCGAGCAAAATCTGAATGAAATACTGGGAAATCATCATCCGCGATCCTCAAAGACCTTCGGGCAAGCCTGCGCTGAGAATACGCAGCGGTGGAAAGCGGGAGAGGCCGGTCCTGGAGACTGACAGTTATGAAAGCGTTATGAAAAAGGCTCAATTCAGTGTTTTAGCTTGGCAGCGCGTACGGGAGTCGAATCCGTACCAGCTTTGAGAGAGCTTACGCCTTGCCTCGTACTCGGATTGCCGTTGCCAGCTCGTTGCTAGGTTCGGGACATGCCCGCCCCGCGTGTAGGCTCGCTCGGGCGTCGCATTTGATTGGCGGCTCTAGTGACTTGGGGGACACGGCAACGGCGATTCCCGCACGCTTTTGCGGCGCACGACACGCCCCTGATCTGATCCCCCAATGCGCCCCCTAAACATTTACACATTTTGTTCTGGTGTTTCCCGCATGTTGCATGTCGAATGGAAAAACGCGGGCCGGAAACCGGGCGCATCCCGTTGTCTGCCCTGCGTATCTCATAGCACACAGGGCGCGGGCGGTCGGATGACAATGACGCTCGCGCTCTTTTTTTTAGAATCGTTTTTGATTGCCGGATGGCAGATGATCCGGCCATGACGTCATCAACCAATCCTGCACGCTTTACGGCGAACGGCGCTTTGTGATTGAATGTCCAGCGCCGTCAGCGACAATGTTTCTTGCTATGAAAAACTCGATCATCTTCATTTCGGCCCTCTCTTTAGCGGCGATGATGCTGGCTTCGTGCAGTAGCGCTCTTGCACCCGACGAGACATCAACAACCGGCACAGGGAGTTACTTTAACGAGCCGCCCCCTGAGAAAAGCGCCGAAGATTCAGCCAATTCAATCAGTGGTGGACATTACTAACAGGATTTTGTGATTGAATGTCGCATCACCGATGCACGTGGTCGCTGCGCGACCGTTGCTTCTAACTTCTCAACTTTGCCAACTTTGTTATTGAGCAAGGCGGGGCGGGTAGGCGCGCCCGCGGCGCTACGATGCGTAGGTGAAACGAAGCCTGACACCCGGGAGTCTCGCGGGATTGACAACCGCCGGCCCCGCGGTCGATACTGATCGCCAGCTCAAGGAGGAGTCATGGTGCGCCATCTCTCAATCGCCATCGGCCTGGCCGCAACTCTCGTACTTTCCTCTTCGTCCTCATTCGCTGCGGAGGAAGCCAAGTTCGGCTCCGAGCAGGAAGCTAAGGCGATGCTAGAGAAAGCCGTCGCCGCGTTGAAGGACGACAAGGCGAAGGCCCTCGCGATGTTCAACACGGGCGAGGGCGGCTTCAAGGATCGCGACCTCTACGTCTTCTGCGCGAACGCCTCGGACGGCGTCATGACCGCGCATCCCTACCTGAAGGGCGAGCTCCTCCAGGACATCGTCGGGAAGAAGGGCTTTCCCCTCGGAAAAGCGATCATGGAGACGGCCGCGGAAGGGAAGATCCAAAGCGTGACCTACTGGTGGCCTCGCCCCGGAACCGAGACGCCGCTCGAGAAGCACACATTCTACACGAAGGTCGGGGACCAGATCTGCGGGGTCGGGTACTACAAGCAGTAGGTGTCAGACACGTTCACGCGCTGAGCCGCTTTCGAGCGAATCTTTGCGACCAGACTGCCATCGAGCTTCTGGTAATTTACCAACGCGAAGACCAGCCTGGTTATTTGTGACGTGCCTTCTCAACAAGTGCCTGAGCCTGCCTCATCGCAAATCGAAGTAGAATTTCCGCACCTATCGCGTCGCCGTCACAATATGCCATGTAGTGGTGCATGGCTTGCGCCCTGTCATCGCTCTTTTCCC